>JAITFY010000074.1 GCA_031281025.1 Treponema sp.
TTACCCTTTGTTGGGAAAGAGCCTCGAGTATTTTTCTTCTTCAAGACGCAAATCTTCCTGCTGCATTTCATGAAACTGCTCAACAGTAAGGGTAGAACCCATTTTTTTGGCAAGTCCCCGAAGGCTTGTCGCCGCTTCATAGGCATTGACAGCAGGCTTTTCCGTTTGAGGAATTACAGTGATATTCGCTTTACCCACAGGCAAATAAAGGGGCAAGTCCAGAAAAATCCGCCGACTGTCCGGTATTTCTACGGTTTGTGTATAACTCATGTGTACCTCCGGTTTGCAAGATGTGCGGAATGGATTAAACGTCACCATACGGTGACTCGGCATCTCAAAGAAAACTATAACATGAAAACAACAAAAAAACAACTGTTTAGAATGGAGCTGCTTAATGCCTGGTAATTTTCGGCCTTCTATTCTTAATTTCAAGAAAGATTCCTACATCATTGTTGAAGGAAAACCAAACGCAGATCGCTTTTATATCATCAGAGAAGGCAAGGTTCAGATAAGCCGCGAGGTGGAAGCGGGCAAAGATGGGAATATCGCCGGCAACGGTGAAATGTTTGGGCTTATTTCCGCCATGACCGGACACAGCTACATTGAATCGGCGCAGGCTTTGACCAATGTTACCCTGTTGGAAGTTGAACGGAAACATTACGGAGACTTGATTCGTACAGCTCCCACTATCGCCGTTAATACCATTAAGCAGTTTTCTCAGCGGCTGCGGTTCCTTGACAATGCCTTTTCCAAACGGATATTGAAAACAAGCGCCGGAAGTGATCCTTCTCATCTGTACAACATAGGAAGGTTTTACGAAAAAAACGGCAAAATCAACCATGCTATGTATTCATATCAACGCTACCTGGACTGCTGCCCTAATGCAGTTAATACAAACGAAATTAAGAAAAGAATTGTTAAAATGGAGTCCCAGATCGCTGCTGCAAGACCTGTGTATCCTTCGGGCACAATGGTACAGACATATCCAAAAGACAGCCTGCTTTTTGCCGAAGGCGAATACGGGGATACCCTGTACACCATTCAGAGCGGAGCGGTAAAAATCAGCAAAATCCTTAACAACCAGGAAGTGGTGCTTGCGATTCTTAATAAAGGCGATATTTTTGGGGAAATGGCTTTGCTGGAAAACAAACCCCGCGCCGCCACTGCCGAGATTTACGAAGACAGTACATTATTGGCGATTAATCAGGAAAATTTCTCAAAACTAATCACTGAAATGCCTGAGATGGTTGTCCGTTTAACCAGTATAATGTCAGAGCGTATCTGGCTTCTCTACCGGCAGCTTGCGAACACATTGATTGAAAATCCGGTGGGGCGTATCTTTGACGCTTTGATAACCCAGCTTGAAAAAAACGGTGTCGATCCAAATTCACGGAATTCTTATGAATGTAATTTTGGTTTTAAAGAATTGACGGGCATGGCAGGTATCAGTGAAGCGGAAAGCAATAAACTCTACACTCAAATTTATTCGACAGGTAAAATAGTCCAAAAAGAAAACAAAGTGTTTGTAGATGATATCCAGGCAGTGTTCAAAGAAGCTAACTTCTACCGCAGGGCGCAAAAAAACAAAGAAAACAAAAAAAGAGAGAAAAATGAGGAATGAAGAAATATGGAGTAAGCCGCAAAACAGAACGGCATTGAGAGGGCTAGATAGGATTGCGGAGAGCAGGTAGAATGAATAACAAAAGAAATTTTTGGAGGTGCGAAATGAAAAAATTAGGGTTTTTTTTGGCGATCGTTTTGACAATGGCGGGTTCTGTTTTTGCGCAGAGCAGCTCACAAACTAGCTTCACTGTGCAAAGTGTTACAGGACGGGTTCAAAGGGAAGCCGGTAATGGCAGAGTGGATATTGTTGCGGGAGATGTTTTGGCTGCCAACACAATTATTCACACTGGTATTGGCGCAAACATGGTCTTGAGAGACGGTGAAAGAACTTTTACTATTCCGGCAGCACAAAACGGCAGGATGGTTTCGGATTTGATTGCAGCCAGTTCAAGCATGCGGATTAGCGGAAATGTGACAACAGTTGATACAGGCGCAGAAAGCCGTCGTACTACCGGTCATGTCGCAACAGGTTCTGCCAGAGCATCTGATGCAGCGGCGGATAATGATATTGCAGATGATGATATTGCACCAGAATGATAAATGAGAAACGCAGTAAAGAAGATACCTTTCGCATCATAAACGCCGTCCTGCTTTCTCTTGCCGGAGCAATTGCTGCCCTGCTTATAACCGGCACTATTTTTGGTCTTGTCCGTTCTCCAGCAAGCGGTACGGCTTTAACGCTGGGAAGAAGCCTGCCGCAGGAAACAACAGCTCCTTTGCAATCCGATGATATCCGTATCTTTTCGGGGTTGGAGCGAATCAGAATCCCCCTGTCAGATTCGTCTGTAATGGTCCTTTCTTTGGCATTCCCCTACTCTGCAACCGACATTGCTTTTACAGAAGAACTTGCTGCCAAAATAAACGATTTAAGAGAAATAGCCAGAGATTATTTTTCTTCTTTGCAACAGGCAGATTTGGTTCAAATTGATGAAGAAGCTGCCAAACGCGAAATTTTAAGACATTTTAATGCAAACTTGCGGCTTGGACATATTACTGTATTGTATTTCAGCGATATGTTAATAATCGATTAAATGCAACTTTAAATAGATTTTTGTGTCAAAAGGAGTACATTATGGGAACATCATCAACTGCTCAGATAATAGTTGCAATTATTCCTATCGTAGGAATTGTGATGGGTTCGGTAGTGATTTTTTTCTATCTCTTATGGACACATAGGAGAAAATCTCTATCGATAAAAGCTGGGCAATATGTAAAACCAGACTTTAATCTTCTTACATTCAGTTTGCTGGCGGGTTTGCTTTTAAGCTCCGTTGGGGTTGCTTTAACGATTATGTTATCATTAATAGTAAAAGAGGCTTCATACGGCCTGTTGAGTGGAATCATTCCTCTGGCAGTTGGCGTTGGTCTTTTGGTCTTTTATACGATAAAACGCCTGGAAAAGAATGTTTGACGAATCCCGGATGGGTGAAAGCAAACCTCAATCTCAAAATGGCAAGGAGGGAGAAAGCGTATCTGACACAGATGAATTGTTTATTGTCAGTCAGATAGTTTCGGGGCAGAAAGATCTGTTCAGGCTGCTGGTACGGCAGCATGAAAAAGCAGTTTATGGTATGGGATTGAGTTTTTTCCGTAATCCAGAAGATGCCAATGACTTTACGCAGGAAGTTTTTTTAAAAGCGTACCGGAGCCTGTCCGGTTTTGAAGGAAGAAGCCGGTTTTCTACATGGCTTTATAAAATTGCCTATAACAAGGCCCTAAACGAGGTAAACAGAAAAAAAGAATACTACAGCCTTGCAGAAGAAAGTTCGCAAAAGCTGGTCAACACTACGGAGACCCCGGAAAGGCTCGCTCTTCGTAATGCAGCAAGTAAGGCAGTCCGTCGGGCAATAGAAGAATTGCCCGAACGTTTCAGAGTTTGTGTCGATTTGTTTTATTTTTACGATCGATCATATCAGGAGATAGAGGTTATTACAGGTATTCCTGTTAACACCATAAAATCTCATCTGTTTAGATCAAAAGTTATATTAAGAGAAAAGCTGGAGAGTTTTACATAAAAGAGGTGGTGTATGAATTGTTCAAAGGTTATGGATTTGGTTTATGAATACTCAGGAAATGATTCCCAGCATGGTACAGAAATACCTTTACTTATGCAAATTAGAATTGCTTTGCACACACTCATGTGCGCAAATTGTACCCGCGAAATCGAACGTTACAAAGAAACCAGAAATATTTTGCGGGAGGACTTTTTTCCGCCTTCCCCAAATCTTGAAGACACAATAATGGCTAAGGTTCATTTGGAACAAATAGCGATCGAAAAACAAATAGACCCTTATACAACTCCCTCGCCTTTTTCTACACGCGGCTGGGTAATTGCAGGTATCATTATCATGGTATCTCTTATAACAACTTTTTTTGGGCTTGATTTTCAAAATCTTGCAAACGAATCAGGGATGTCGTACTTGCTGCCTATGGGTATTACAATTGGCATTGTACTTACAACATACTGTGCATTTTTCATAGGCAGCCACTTAAAGGAGCTATCTGAGCGCTTTGGGTTATAAGAATAAATATCTAATAATTATTACGGGCTTAATCGTAGTATTTTTTCTCCTATCCTGTGAACAAACAAAACCTTCGCGGTTTGAGTCTGTACTTGGGACTGTCTGTGTTATAACTCTTTATGAGCAGGGGTATGACAGAATTTATAACGATATTTTTTCCAGAATAAAAGAAATTGAAGACCTCATGAGTGTGAACATTCAGTCATCGGATATAAGCCGGATAAATGCAGCAGCCGGAATAGAGGCGGTACAGGTACATGCGGATACTTTTAAAGTAATACAAAGGGCTGTATTTTTTGCAGAAGCCAGTGACGGCGTCTTTGATCCAACTATAGGGCCGCTTGTTTCACTTTGGGATATTGGCGAAAATCCGCGTATCCCGTCCCAGCACGAAATTGAGGATATCCTGCCGTTGATTAATTGGCGTAACATAAAACTTGATACGCAAACAAACAGCGTTTTTTTAAAGTATATGGGTATGGCTCTTGATCTGGGAGCAATTGCCAAAGGTTTCGCAGCCGATGAAGCTGCCAAAATTGCAAAAACAAATGGAATTACCGCTGCAATACTTGATCTTGGCGGCGATATCGTTATTCTTGGCGAAAAAAAAGACAAAAGTCCCTGGAGAGTTGGTATTCAAAGCCCGCACGAAGTACAAAATACACCAATAGGTTTTGTGCAGATAACAGACAAATTAGCTACTGTAGTTACATCGGGAATTTACCAGCGGTTTTTTGAGGCACACGGAAAACATTACCATCACATTTTTTCTCCCTCCAACGGATACCCAGTAGATAATGACCTTTTGTCCGTTACGGTAATTTCTGATATTTCCATGGATGCAGACGCTCTTTCCACAGCTATTTTTGTTCTTGGTTATGAAAAAGGAATGGCTCTGCTGGAATTATTTCCCAAAGCAGAAGCAATTTTTATTTTTAAAGACAATAATATTAAAACAACAG
This sequence comes from Treponema sp., assembly GCA_031281025.1. Taxonomy (GTDB): domain Bacteria; phylum Spirochaetota; class Spirochaetia; order Treponematales; family Breznakiellaceae; genus WQXQ01. Next base: position 5,108 of record JAITFY010000074.1, read on the forward strand.
CTGGCACAAACTTTATACTTACAGACACGGGTTTTGTTGTTAGAAGCAATATATTTTAACCCAGGGCAGCCAGGAAACTACAATTACTGTTATCAAAATAAAAAACCCAACAGGTTTTGTGCGTATTCGCTGTTCATTCTGGGGTATAACCTCCTCACTGAGCTCCAGCATAAGGTTATCAATCTCTGCAATAACATTTCTGCCTGTTACACGGTATTTTCTGTTCATTATTGCGGAAAACATACGCATGGACTCTCCGAGTAACTCTCCAAAAGCGCCGGGCAGTTTTAAATCCTGTCTGATTGTTAATTTTGATAACAAAATAAGCGCTGCCAGCGTAACAGAGCGGTGAATACCTGCTGTAAGAGCGCCGGACGTTATTTTAAAAGCGCCAATAGAAAAAAATACACGCCCGTAAGGAACTAAAACGTTAAAAGCAACAATAAAAAAAATAACCAAAATCATAACAGAAGGATTTGTCTTTTTTCCGGAAAGCAAAGTTAAAAACCAAAAAAACAAAAACTGAACAACCCTAAACTCCGTACAAGGATTAAAAAGCAAAGCTGGCAAAATCAAAAGCCCTGCGAAAAACAAAGCCCTGGCGGAAAATGCCGTTTCATAAAATCCCAGTCTATTCATTCCTAATTCCTAATTCCTCATTGCTCTTTGCTCTTTATTATTTGCTATTTGTTTTTCGTACCACTTTGATTTTCGTGTAAACGTTTCACAAAAAACACCAAGCACAATGCCTGTTACAAGCCCTGCAGCCAAAAACGGCGGCGTTATATAATGTATGTTTTCACCAAAAACAAAGACATAGGCAAGAGAAAGCTGCGAAACATTGGAAACAAATGCTCCTGCAGTTCCAATACCAATAAATGTTAAACGCTTACCAAAAATCAAACGAAGCGCAAACATAAGAAATGCGGATAATAAAGTACCAGTCATGGAAAACAAAAAAATATAGGAAAATAAAGTCCCTGTAATCAAGGCCTGTCCAAGTATTTTTAAACAAACCAGTGTAAAAAATACACGCAACTTTAAAATATCCAGAGCAAGCATGAGCGGCAGATTGGCAAGTCCAATGCGCAAAAACGGCAGAGGTTTTGGGATCATGTATTCAATTGCAGAAAGAAACAGGCAAAAAGCGCCCATCATAGCAAGATTTTTGCGCTGTGCATTTTTACTATCTTGCAATAACATCGATACCGTCATCTCTAATACCCTGTATCATTAATAAAACATTATTGGGAAGACAAGCCGCCCACTGTCCCTGCCGGGAAATAAGACCGGTTGCCACACAGGTTTGATTTCTGCATGGAGAAGACTCTACCCACGCATGGTTATTTTGTATTCGCACTGTTGTATTGCCTATGAAACCTGTAACAATTATAGTTTCGTCGGCATCAACAGGAAAAGTCCATTCGCTGCCCTGCCCTCGTATCAATATCATGGAACCCCCTTGCGGTTTCATGTACACATTATAGGCAGTATAAAAAGTAATACTTGCGACTACTAGAATTATAAAAATATCAGGAATTTTTACCAAAGATTTCATTCTGGAATAATGATATACAATTAAACAATTTTTTATAACCTATAATCCCTTTACATTTACCCTATTACCTACTACATTATCATTATGAAGAAGATTTCTCTTACCGGCATAAAACCAACTGGCGAGTTGCATATAGGGAACTATTTTGGTGCGATAAAACCGGCGCTGGAACTAACAAATGAATATGATGCCCGTTATTTTATTGCCGATTATCACGGCCTTAACACAATGAAAGACCCAAAGGAGCTTGAGTTTACAACCAGACACGTTGCTGCCGGGTGGCTTGCCGCAGGGTTAGACCCCCAAAAAGTTATTTTTTACAAGCAAAGTTCCATTCCAGAGGTTTTTGAACTTACAGTAATGCTTTTGGCGTTTACCTCCAAAGGGCTGATGAACCGCGCACATGCTTACAAAGATGCGGTTCAGAAAAACATCGACAAGTGCGAAGATACCGATGCCCAAATTAATATGGGATTATTTACATATCCTGTATTAATGGCAGCCGATATTATTTTGTTCGATTCCGATGTAGTGCCCGTAGGCCAGGATCAAAAGCAGCATATCGAAATGGCGCAGGATATAGCGCAGTCGGTTAACGCAAACTACGGACAACAAGTGTTAAAAGTACCGCAGCCTGTTATACAGGAAAATGTCGCTGTAGTGCCGGGGCTTGACGGCCGTAAAATGAGCAAGAGTTACGGAAATGTTATACCACTTTTTGCGCCGGAAAAAACATTGCATAAAACTATAAAACGTATAACAACCAATTCCCAATCCGTTGAAGAGCCAAAAGACCCCGATTCAAGCCAGATTTATCAACTTTATAAATTGTTTGCCGATGAAAACGAACAAGCCTCTCTTGCAAACCGTTATCGTGAAGGGGGCATGGGATGGGGAGAAGCCAAAGAAGAACTTTTCCGTGTAGTGAACCGCCGCCTTACCCCCATTAGAGAGCGTTATGACATTATCATGTCGGACATTCCATTACTGGAAAAAACCTTGCAACATGGAACGCAAAAAGCGCGGGAAATAGCTTCCATTACAATTGGTAGATTCCGCAAAATAGCAGGTGTATTATGATAAAAATAACATGTATTGGAAGCGGTAATATGGGTTTTGCTCTAATGAAAGCCACAGCAAAAAGAGCGGATGTATTTTTTACTGATGTAGACACTGAAAAAGCACGGCATGCATGTAAACAATTAACGTCAATAAAACTTAATGCAAGTGTTTTAACATCAAATACAGAAGCCGCAGAAGAAGGAGATTTTATTTTTCTGGCTGTCAAACCGCAGGTTTTATCCGATGTGTTAGCTGAAATAACACCTGCAGTATTAAAAAGGCAAAAAACCGGCAGTGCGCCTGTTTTGGTTTCTATGGCAGCAGGCTGGTCTATCGATAAGATACAATCGGCAGTTGGCCAGAAAGTCCCTGTAATACGTTTAATGCCAAACACTCCAGCTCTTATTGGTAAAGGTATGATTGCCATGTCTGCTTCGCCGGAAGTTCCGGCAGACAAACTCAATGAATATAAAGATATTCTTGGCGATATAGGCATTGTTGACTATCTTGAAGAACATTACATGGATGCAGTAACAGGCCTGTCTGGTTCAGGGCCAGGGTTTGTGTATTTGTTTATCGAAGCTTTAGCAGACGGAGGAGTACGCACCGGATTACCAAGGGACAAAGCGCTTTCTTACGCTGCCCAGACAGTTCTGGGAGCCGCCGCAATGGTTAAAGAAACGGGAATACACCCAGGCGAATTAAAGGACATGGTAACATCGCCGGGCGGCACCACCATAGCAGGCATTGCCGAACTTGAAAACGGCGCATTTCGCAGCACAGTGATGAAGGCTGTAGAAGCCGCCTGGAAACGTTCAATCGAATTGGGATAATTCCAACAACGTCAATGAACCGCAAAGGGAACAATCTCGTTAACTTGAACCCTAAAACGAGCAGACACTACCCAGCGGCCGCCCTGGATAAAAAAGCGCGGGAACGAAGCAAGGCTGATAAAACCGCTTGCTTCTTTGGGACGGTTTCTTTCGCTATTTTGCAATATCGCCCTTATTGCCGCCCTGGCTGCGTCTTCCAGGGCAAGTTTTCTTATGGCAAGCCAGCTTGTGTATTCCCCAAGATATGTAGGACCAAAACCTATCCCCTGAGCGCTTCTGACATTTCCTGAACGCCAAATCTGCATACGGCTTTGCTGTACGCTGCTTAGGTGATAATCAGCCCATATAACCAGCTGTGAACCTCTGATTGACGTATCGGTAACACGCAGTGCAGGATCGCCATCTGGAATCGTACCAAGCGCTTCCAATTCAAGAACTTCTTCTATTTGTCTGGCTCTTTCTCCAATTTCGTAAAAAAAACTCCAGCCATAAATCATGCCTGAGAAAAAAAGAGCAATCTCCTGCAAACCACGCCGGCCAGCCGTTGGAATATCCAGCGGATACTCACGATCTATTTGACCTGCATAAATTGGCTCAAGCTCAACATGAACTTCGCCGCGGATCACATACGGATGGCTGCCTGCATCTCTGCCCTGGGCATATAGGTGAGAGAGTATCGAAAAAAATATTAGTATACACAGAAATTTTCTGTAGACCATAGTTAATTATCGGAAAGTCTGTTGTATAAACCGCAACTATCATAGTATAATAAAGCCATGAAAAAACTATTTTTATTTGCCATTTGCCTGGCATTATTAGCCGGATGCGGAACAAAACAAACCTTAAATCATAATTTTAACACACAAGTAAATGAAGCAGCCCCGTACCCAGATGTATTTTTTGCCGTCATAAGCGATCTTCATGTATACTCGGCGGAACTAGGATCTTCTGGCGCTGCCTTTGAAAAAGTTATGCTCTCTGATCGAAAACTCCTTTTGGACAGTATCGATTTATTGGACTTTGCGATCACGGAAAT
>JAITFY010000132.1 GCA_031281025.1 Treponema sp.
CAAAAGCAAAAACAAGCCACAGCCTTAACCCCGTTCCCTGTTTAATTTATGATCCTGAATACAAAGGCGAATACACCAATACCCCCAAAGACAGTTGTTTAAACGAGGGGTTAGGGATAAGCTCAATCGCCGCAACCTGTATGCAGTTGCTTGGTTTTATTCCGCCGCAGGATTACGATAAATCTGTACTGAATTGATCAATTGACAAAAACATGACGTTTTGTTATCGTTTAAAACAGATACGAACAATGTTTGTAGATTTTCCTGACGGGCAATAGCGCAGTTGGTTTAGCGTACAAGTCTGGGGGACTTGGGGTCCCCGGTTCAAATCCGGGTTGCCCGACAGGAGAATTTGCCTCAAGGCGTTTCATTCAACCTGTGAATAACCGGCTCCTGGCGGGGGTTGCGAAGCTGCATGACAGCGCGGCTGTGCCATTCACCTGCCTGCGGCTGGCCAGCAAGAAAATCCCATAAGCCAAGCGCGGCGGCGGAGTAACCGTTTCTAAAAAGGCCGGCGCCCAGATAATAAGCCGTTTTAAAATACTCAACTGTATCCATGTAAGATAAAAGAAGCGGGTTTGTACCAATTTCTTTTATAAGCTCCGGGAGATCAGAAAAAACAAAATCAAAACGCCGCTTTCTTAATTCTTCGATGATTGTTGTATTTTGAATAAGGAATGCAAACATAAGGTGAGGCTCGGCGGATGGACGGCCGGAAACAACATAATGAAAACCCAAAAGCCTGTGCGCCTGTTCTACAATGCTGTCGTTATATCTGTACATTTCCAGGAATCGATCAATCCCATGAGTTCTTAATGTTGTTGTCATACCAGTTCGGGCAAACGATGCAGAAGCCTGTGCATAGGGAAGCGCTCCTTCTTCGTTTATCCTGCTGACAGTTGCTCTGTTGGAATCTGACCAAAGTGTATCATTTTCTGAAACGATAGAAAGCAGAACTCTTTCCATCTCATTAAATTCCCCTTTGGTTCTGTGTATACTTGCTATTTTGTACTGCAAAGTAACAACAAAACCAGGATCTTCCATTATATCACGCATGGATAAAGCCCTGCGGTACTGTACTAAAGCAAGAGGCAATTCACCTTCAATTCGATAAACCTCGCCAATCCAAAATTCGGCTTCTGGATAATTTTTTAGTTTCTCAAAAGCTTCAAGAGCGGCAGTGGCGGAATTGTTAAAACTGTTTTTTGGAATACGATAAAAGAGTTCTTCAAGCGCAGCAGATGCAGCCGTATAAAGCCGGTCATAAGAAAAGCGTTCCAGTATATCAAGAGAATCTCCAATACGGCGTACTTCGCTTGCCGATAAAAAAACGATAAAATCCCGCTCCATCTGTTCGTACATAATACGCCTGTCACTACGGGCATTTTCGAATAATATCAAGGCAGCGCCAAAGTCACTGGCACGAAACCTTTGTTTACCATATTCCAGAGAAAGCCACCAGGGAATCTTTGCTTGAGCAAAAAGCGGCGCTGAAGAAAATATAAATGTAAATACAACAATTATTTTTACCAGTCTGTTTATCATAATTTTTTTAATTCCTCTTCAAATATGGTATCAGCTTCAGAAGCAGAAATAGTTTTGATTATCTTACCTTGTTTAAAAATCAATACTTTGTCTCCTGCTCCTGTAAGGCCCAAACATGCATGTTTGGCTTCTTCAGGACCGTTTACTTCGCAGCCCATAACCGCTATTGTTATGTCCTTATCCAGGGCATAAAGTTTCTCCATCCAACGGCTGGTAAAACCGTGAGTGTCAAAACCGTACCGGCCGCAGCGGGGGCAGGAAATAATGTTCACTCCGCTGCTTTTTAGTTTTTCGTTTTTGGCACTCCCACCAATTTCTGCCAGTTCACCTGCTGCCCTGATAATTTCCCTTGCAGCAATTATCTCGCTTTCCATAGAGTCAGAAAGGGACACCCTTATCGTGTCTCCGATACCTTCTGTCAGCAGGGTAACAAGAGCCGCCGTATTCCTGGCTACTCCGGCTGCCAATGGGCCGGCTTCGGTGACCCCAACATGCAGGGGTGCATTTGTACGGGCAGCAAGAATACGGTTTGCCTTTATATTATCGGCAATTGTACTGGCTTTAATTGATACCAGAAAGCTCTCAAAACCAAAATCGTTAAAAACGGCAATTTCCCGTAAAGCCGTCTCTAATAGCGCATCGGCAGTATCCATGCCCTCATCAACTTGTTTGCGAAGATCAATAGGGAGGCTGCCGGCATTAACTCCTATCCGAATTGGGATATTTCCGCAGGCGGCTTTTTCCAGAACAGCATGAACCTTTTCCTTACTGCCAATATTGCCCGGATTGATGCGGATTTTAGCGATTGGAAAATCCATACATCGAAGAGCGATTTTGTAGTCAAAATGAATATCCGCAACAAGGGGCATGGAAACCATTAAAGCCAAACGGCCAAGGGTTTGGGCAGCCTCAATATCAGGCACGGCAAAACGTATTATCTGGCAGCCCATTCCCTCAAGTTTCTCGATTCTTTTTGCCGCAGCATCCAATTCATTAACAGACAGGTTTTCTTTCCACATGGTTTGAATAACTACAGGCAAATTTCCGCCTACTTGCACTGTTTTTAAATGAGAAAAACCGCCGATTTTTATTATTTTTGATATTCTGCTTTTCATTTTTATAGTATAATAAAACACCATGGAATTTACCATTACAACAGAAGAACAGAAAATTCTGCTTTCCGATGCCAGAGAAGCTATAATCGCAGAATTAGAAAAACGCAGAGCATCCTTCCAGCAAATTGACGGGCAGTCGATATTAAAAATGCCTTGTGGTGCGTTTGTAACATTACATAAACAAACAAACGGAAGCCGGAGCTTGCGCGGATGTATCGGCAGGATGTCGGCAAACCTTCCCCTAATTGAAACTATCCGTTTGATGGCAAAAGAAGCGGCTTTTGGCGATCCGCGTTTTCCTCCACTAAAAAAGGAAGAACTGGAACAATGCCATATCGAAATTTCCGCTCTTTCTCCAATGATACCCTGCGATGATCCTCAGAAGGTTAAAGTTGGAATACACGGTTTATACTTAACCTGTAACGGCCGTTCCGGCGTTCTTCTTCCACAAGTTCCTGTAGAACAAGGCTGGAATCTTGACGAATATCTGAATTATATCTGCATTAAGGCAGGGCTTCTGCCTGGTTCATACAATGCACCTAATGCGCAGTTATACACATTTACCGCAATTGTTTTTGGGGAGGAGTATAAACATCATGACACGCCAGCTTCTTGATTTTATTACAAAAGAAATAACAGAAAAGTCAGGCATAATAACGATGGACGAAAAACTGAATCCAGAAATCACAGGGCTTGAATACGATTCGCGTAATGTAAAAAGCGGAAACCTTTTTTTTGCCCTGCCAGGGCTTCATACCGATGGCTGTCTTTTCATAAACGATGCAATTAAAAACGGCGCTGCCGCAGTTGTATACGAAAACGATAACGTCAAACAAAATCAGGATATAACCTACATAAAGGTGAAAAACGCCCGTTATGCAATGTCCCCAATTTCCGCCTCCTTTTACGGTTTTCCTTCCAGGCGTTTACTGATAACAGGCGTAACCGGAACCGAAGGCAAAAGCACTACAGTTTATCTTATTTGGCAGCTTTTAACATTGATGGGAAAAAAAGCGGGGTTTATCTCCACAGTCCAACACTGCATGGGCGGTGAAGTTTTATGGAACAGCGAGCATCAGACAACGCCGGAAGCGTCCATTGTTCAAAGGCAGTTATACGAAATGGCGGATAACGGCTGCGAATACGTTGTACTGGAATCCAGCTCTCACGGGCTTTCGCCAAAAACAAACCGGCTTGGCGATGTGGATTTTTGTTCGGGCGTTCTTACCAATATAGCTCACGAACATCTTGAATTTCACGGAACATGGGAACAGTACAGAGACGATAAAACGAACCTTTTCCGTATTGTTAACCGGTATACACCACCGCAGGAAATCCTAAATAAGCACTCTTTTTTTGAGCCATTTGTTGTTCTTAATTCTGATGACAAAAGCTCAGAGTATATAACAAGTCAAATACAGATAAAAACTTTATTTTACGATCCATCGGGAAAAAGCGGAAACCTGCTTCTTGAATCAATCGAAAGCCAAACACAGGGCAGCAATTACACAGTGTTTATCCCTGAACTTAATGAACATTTACAAATAAAAGACAATCTTCCGGGCGCCTATAATTCCTTTAATGTAATGGCGGCAATTCTTACAGTTTCCGGTTTGTTAAACCTTCCATTACGTCAAATTGTCCCGTTTGTAGAAAACTTAAAACCCGTAAAGGGAAGAATGACAACCATCAATAAAGGGCAGCCTTTTGAAGTGGTAGTGGACTATGCACATACTCCTTCGTCTTTTCAGACAATTTTTCCGCCGCTGTACAATCGAATCAGAAAAAACTCCGGCAGGATAATAAGCCTTTTTGGTTCTCCCGGCGAACGTGACACAAAAAAGCGTTACGAACAGGGAAAAATCGCAGCAAGTTATTCGGATATAGTAATACTAACAGACGAAGACCCGCGAGGCGAAAACCCAATGGCAATCCTGGAGGAAATTGTCAAGGGCTGCGAAGCAGGCTGGAGCAGTCTTGCGAGCCAGAACCACGAAGAAAAAAAGAACGACTTAATTCGCGGCGAAAACCTGTTTTTGATTCCTGACAGGCCTTTGGCAATCCGTAAAGCCTTCAGTCTGGCACAAAAAGGCGACATAGTTCTGCTCTTGGGCAAGGGACATGAGAACTCAATAATTTATGCGGATCATGTTAAACCATTTGATGAGATAGTCGAAGCAGAAAAAGCTCTGGAAGAAAAGAATTTCTAAATTACTTAATCGTCATGGGAAGCACTTTTTCGTCTTTATCGATAATTGCTTCGATAAGAGCAGGTTTGCCGTTAGTTAGCTGGTTCATACATTCGCCTAGCGCTGCCAAAAATGACGTTTCATCTGTTACACGAAAGCCCTGTAAACCGTAAGCGCCGGCAAGCTTAACAAAATCGGGGCCGCGATTATCCAGCGAGGTTTCGTAATAATGCGATTCATGAAAAAAAGTTTGCCATTGACGTAACATTCCAAGCGTATTGTTGTTAAAAATAACAATTAAAACAGGAAGGGATTCCTTTACCAGCGTTGCCATTTCGCTTTGGTTCATACGAAAAGAACCATCACCTGTAAAAAGCACAACAGGAGCAGCCGGGTTTGCGATTTTAGCTCCCACTGCCGCGCCAGCACCATAACCCATAGTACCCATTCCACATGAACTAAGAAAAGTGCGTGCATTTTTAAACGGATAATACTGTGCAGTCCAGATTTGATGCTGGCCAACATCGGTAACTACGACTGCCTTTTCTCCCAAAGCTTTTGCAGTTTCCTGAATAACAAAATACGGATGCAAGGATCGTTTGCGG
>JAITFY010000003.1 GCA_031281025.1 Treponema sp.
GCACAGACCTTGCAAAAGAAAAAACCGGCGTATTCACCGGAGCTTATGCAATAAACCCTGTAAACGATGCAAAGATCCCCATTTGGATAGCCGACTATGTTTTGATCTCCTATGGCACCGGCGCAATTATGGCAGTTCCCGCTCATGATGAAAGAGACTGGGAATTTGCTGCGGCAAATAAATTGCCTGTTTTGCAGGTTGTAGAAAAAGAGGGAGCGGGGACTGGGGTTTTCACTGGTGATGGTATATCCATAAACTCCGGTCAATTTTCTAACCTGCCAACAGCAGAAATGAAAAAGCGCATAACTGCATGGCTGGAAGAAAAAGGCATTGGTAAAAAGGCGATTAATTACAAGTTACGGGACTGGATTTTTTCCCGGCAGAGATATTGGGGCGAACCCATTCCAATTGTACATTGCACCCAGTGTGCTGCAATTATCCCACTGCCGGAAAGTGAATTGCCGCTTAAATTGCCGGAAACAAAATCTTATGCGCCAACCGGCACAGGTGAATCTCCGCTTGCAGCAATTACAGAATGGGTAAACACTACTTGTCCAAAATGCGGCAGCCCGGCAAAACGTGAAACAAACACCATGCCGCAATGGGCAGGTTCATGCTGGTACTACATTCGTTACCTCGATCCAAAAAATAAAAACGAATTTGCAGCAAAAGAAAAAATCGATTATTGGCTGCCTGTAGATTTGTATGTTGGCGGTGCGGAACATGCAGTTTTGCATCTTTTGTATAGCCGTTTCTGGCACAAGGTACTGTACGACCTTGGTCTTGTAAATACAGTAGAACCATTCCAACGGTTGATTAATCAGGGAATGATCCTTGGCGAAGACGGACAAAAAATGAGCAAAAGCCGAGGCAATGTTATCAACCCCGATGATGTTATAAAAGAGCACGGTGCAGATGCAATGCGCATCTACGAAATGTTCATGGGTCCTTTAGAAATGAGCAAACCATGGATCACTTCTGGACTTGTCGGTGTGTCTCGTTTTCTGGAACGGCTTTGGGCAATCGGAGAAAAACCTGTCTGCGATGCCGCACCCGGAAGTGATGCCGCCGGAGGAACAGAGCTGCATAAACTTATGCATAAAACCATTAAAAAAACCACAGAGGATACTGCAAACCTGAACTTTAACACTGCAATCAGTCAAATGATGGTTTTTTCCAACGAGCTTGCAAAACTGCCCGAAATCCCGCGCAAACTTTGGGAACCGCTTGTAATAATGGTAAGCGCTTATGCCCCGCATTTAGGCGAAGAACTATGGGAAAAACTGGGACACAAGGAATCGGTGTCTGCCGCCCGCTGGTCCTCTTATGACGAAGCCATGATCCACGATGATCAGGTGAATATTGTGGTTCAGGTAAACGGCAAAATTCGTGATAAATTTATAGCCGCCGCCGGTACCAGCAAAGAAGAACTTGAAAAAACAGCTTTTTCCCTGCCGGGGTTACAAAAATGGATTGAAGGGCAAAAAGTGACAAAAATCATAACAGTACCTGACAAATTAGTGAATATTGTGATATATTGTAAATAGTATGAATTTACATGATGCTAATGATCCTTATTACCGCGATGACCCTGGAGCCGGTATACACCGGGTGCCTGTTTATACGTTTGATCTGGAAAACAACTTTTCTATTTGGAAATCATGGCGCACCAATGACGGGCGTATTCTTCCAAATCCCAACAGTGGTTTTGAACTTGTAAACGATCCTTTCGAAACCGGCAGTCTTATTATGCTCTCGTCTTATTTTGATCCTTCTGTTGCCGGAAAAGCATGTGGCGGTTTTGGCATCAGAGCGCCCATCGAACCTCCCATAACCATGGATAACCAGACATTTATCGAGTTTGATCTTTTTTATCCAAAGAGCGCCATCGGGAAATATATGCGCATCGAAGTTTGGTCTACATCCAGCGGGGGTGAAGGTTTTCAGGGTGAGGCAGGTTATGCCGGAAGTAACAGAACGCAGGTTTATATTCGAACTTCCGACATAGAAAGCCTGGGACAGATAAAACCCGATTGGATTGGTTTTCATAAAGGGGAAACCTGGTACAAAAAAAATATCAGCGCAGTAACGCCTGCACCTTCGGGAGTTTGGGAATATTTAAATATCGATCTTCATACAGAAACAGGAACAAAACTTGATGGTGACAATCTTTTGATTGGCAACATAAGAATAACAAAGGGCGACACCAGCGGTGTTCCAATCCCGGAAGTGGTAAACTCTAAAAATTATTTGGAAGTTGAACCTTTAAGGAATAAATACAATTTAGAAAATGGTTCATTTTTGATTGGTACTATCGGAACAGGAAAAATTGATCCTAAATCTTTAATTGGTTATCATTTTGAAATTTTAGTTGATCAAAACAATCTAAAACCGGAGGCTCATATCAGACCGCCTCAATGGCTTAAAGACGAGTTCCCAAAATTTAAATTCAAAAGTGAAGGTGACGATGACGGACCTGAGTGGGAGCTTCCAACTCAGGCTTATTTAGATATCAGAGACACCGGCACTCATAAAATACACGGTCATTGTCTTGCATGGATAAATCAATCTCCTCGCTGGATGAGACAGATAGTACCCGAAAATGTTACTTCCATGGAATGGAACTCGGATGGACTGTATTATGCGGGCGGTACAAACGCAGTGGTGCCGTATATCAAGATTGGCAAAGAAATCGCCAGAAGAATTTATTTTAATCACATATTATATGAATTGCGGCACTTTATGAGTACAGATGAAAGATATGGTTCCAGCAAAGAACGTGGTGTTATTCCATTTCATTCATTTGATGTGGTTAATGTCGAAGTGCACGAAAGCCGTCACAGCACTATTACCAGAGACAATCCCAATGAATGGAAATCTGCATTAAGGCATGTTTCATGGCTTATGGCAATGACGGATAACGAGATCAAAGATACAAGGCAAAATTATAT
>JAITFY010000029.1 GCA_031281025.1 Treponema sp.
CAATGAATATCTGTCCGAGGCGGAGCACCGAGCGGTTGCCGATCCGCTTGACGCATTTCGATAGGAGAAATGTAGGCGATGGGAGTACCGGCGTAACCGCCTGCTGAAAACGCATTAATTCCGCCGAGCATGATCAAACCGTCACCATATTGGACAACACGCTCGACCAACGTTTGCAATTCGGCAGTGGTGAATATAAGCCTATGGAAAAAACGCACAAATTGACCCCTTAAAAACGGTTGAAATTGACCACCCAAAGTTATGCTTTCAAAACAGTAAAAAGTTGTCGTCTGGATTTGGGGTCAAAAGCAGATAATTTCTCCCAGATTAAACTTTAATTTTTTGCAAAAATACACATTAGTTCCAATAACTCTTTATTGTGGTATGATAATTTATCATTGCAGATTGTTTTCATTTGTTTTTTTTCTTTTTCTGATTGATTCTCCGTACAGTTCTACCCTTAAAGCGTGATGCACCAGCCTGTCCAATACTGCATCTGCAATGGTTTTTTCTCCTATGGCATCGTACCAAGCTTTCACGGGTATTTGTGAGGTAATGATGGTGGATTGTTTTTGGTGCCTGTCCTCGATAATATCCATGAGTATTCCTCTTGCCTGTGAATCAAAAGCCTGCATTGCAAAGTCGTCGAGTATGAGCAGGTCTGTTCTTTCTATTCGTTTGAGCTCGGCAAGTATTGTGCCTTTCACTTTTGCTATTTTAAGCAGGCTCATTAGTTTTGCCGTGGAAGCGTAAAATACTCTGTATCCTTCTTGACACGCCTTATTTCCTAAAGCAGTTGCCAGATAACTTTTCCCTGTTCCGGTGGGTCCTGTTATAAACAGGTTTTTGTTTTCTTTTATAAATTCCAAAGCAGCAAGCCGTTCTACCTGATTGCGGTCTAAACCTCGTTCAAAACAATAGTCTATCTCCTCTAAAAAGGCATTATAACGGAAACAGGCTGCTTTTACAGCGCGTTCTACTGCTCTGTTTCTACGATTATCCCACTCACTGGCTACTAAATGAGCGATAAACTGGTCTTGTGTCATCTGTTCTTTCAAGGTATTTTCCAGCGATGTCTTAAAGGCATCGTGCATACCGTACAGGCGCATTGCGCGCAGTTTTTCCAATGTCAAATTGTTGTTCATACTGTTTTTAATTTAATTGATTTATAATACATAATTTGTTGTAAATGATTTATTTTATCTTTTTATCTTTTTATCTTTTTATCTTTTTATCTTTTTATCTTTATTTGTAATAGTCTTTTCCTCTTATGTTTTCGTGTTCGGGTATATCGGGCGTTTCTTCGGGCAGTTCGACCAGTTCGGATTTGGTTTTGAGTATGTCCTGTATTTCAAGAAAACTGTACCTGCCGTAACTTTGCGCCAGTCGGCAGGCAGCAGCCAACCGTGCGGTTCCCACCTTGCGGGCTAAAGAAAGTATGCCCGAACAGCTTTTGTTTATCTGGTCGATATAACGCTTTGTTTCCAACACTTTGCGGATATAATCCTCCACATCTTGGTGTATCTCTGCGGCTTGGCGCAGGAAGTTTTCCGGAGAGTATTCCAATACAGCCCTGTGTTTGGGCGAGAGATGTTCGGGATTGGTTGTGTGGCGGAATGCTGTGCGGTTGCGGGTATAGGCAGTTATCAAGGTGTAGCCGTCAAATACTTCCACATCGCTTGCCGTATAAGATATGCGGAGCTTTTTACCAATATAAGTATGGGGAACGCTGTAATAATGAATGTCTTCACGCAGGCGCACATAGCCATCTCTGCCAACGGTTGCCATAATATGTTTTTTGATTTGATAGCGAACAGGGTTAAGCGGGGCTAAAACTTCCCGTTCAATGTCTTCAAAATAACTGCGGCGAGAATAATTCCGAGAGCTTAAAGTAGCGTTATTGTGTACTTCCAAAGCCGAGCGGATAGCAGCATTCAGAGACTGCAAATCCGGGCAGCGAAGAGCTTCAATACGGGTAAAAATATCCTTATAGGTGAGCTTGACTGCATTCTCAACCAACGCCTTGTCTTTGGGTTTGCGCACTCGGGCAGGTACCACAGCAACACCATAATGTTCGGCAAAACGTTCAAATTCTTCATTAAGAACAGGCTCATACCTGCCGGATTTGATAACGGCGGCTTTCAAGTTGTCGGGTACCATTGCACGGGGAACACCCCCATAATAGTAAAAAGCGTTTTCGCAGCAAGAGATAAAGTCCTCTGTGCTTTGGCTGCCCACGGCTTCTACATAGGTTAAGAGACTGTAACCCAAAACCGCAACAAAAACTTCTGTCTGACGGGGAGATTCTCCACGAGGATAAATCCACAACCGCTCGCCCGTGTAGTCGATAAACATCTTATCGCCAGCTTTATGCTCCATGCGCATAGAGGGATTGCTGATACGGCGATAACGTTGAACTGCCATACGAAACTGGGTAAGACCGTAACCATCAGGATGGCTCTTTCGGTAGTTATCCCATTGAAGAAGAGTAGTCATACCTTTCTTGCCAAGCTCTTTACAAATGTCCGGCAACAAGCCTTCCAAAACTTCCATACGGGGATTGGCAGAAGAGGATTCTAAAGGAACACAAA
>JAITFY010000039.1 GCA_031281025.1 Treponema sp.
GTTCGAGAATGCTTTTACCAAGGAATCCATCGAAGTGCTTGATCTTTATGTGTATAATCTGGGTTTTAGCAGACATGCTACGGGAGGTATTCCCTTTGCAACTGTTATCAGTATGTTAAAGTCTGTTATCAGTTTAACTCTCTTGTTTACCGTAAACGGTCTAAGCAAACTGTTTCGCGGTCAGAGTATCGTATAGAGGAGACATAATGGTTCAAGCAAAAGGAAAAAACGTTATCCTCTTTAATACTTTAAATTATACGATATTTGGGATCTTTACTTTAATGTGTATCATCCCATTCTATTATCTGTTTATCAATACCATCAGCGATAACGATATGGTAAGACGCGGTCTTGTACGGCTTATTCCCAGAGGAATCCATTTTAACAATTACCTGGAGATTTTTAAGCTGCGCGGTCTGGGAAATGCCGCATTGATTTCTGTATCACGTACTCTTCTGGGGACAGCGCTTACAGTTCTTTCATGTGCGTTTGTCGGATACCTTGTAACCAAAAACAAATTGTGGGGCAGGAAATTCTTTTATCGTTATATAGTTGTTACCATGTATTTTTCCGCAGGATTAATTCCATGGTATACGAACATGGTTATGCTCGGTTTTTTAAATAATTTTCTGGCTTATATTATTCCCACGATAATAGCTCCCTTTAGCATTATCCTTGTTAAAACATACATTGAATCTGTACCGCCATCGCTGGAAGAATCTGCATCGATAGACGGAGCAGGTACGATAACGATTTTCTGGAAAATAATTTTGCCTTTAACTAAACCGATTTTGGCAACCATTGCCATTTTTGCGGCAGTTGGGCACTGGAATTCTTTTTTGGATACTCTGTTCCTCATGACCAATGAACGTTTATTTTCGCTTCAGTTTGTTTTATGGCGTTACCTGAACGAAGCCCAACACCTGGCATCGATAATGCGAAGCGGCACTGTAGAAGCGGTTAATGTTGCGCAGGCATTAACCCCCCGTACTGTTCAAATGACTATCTCTATGGTTGTCATTTTACCAATTTTATGTACTTACCCGTTTATGCAGAGGTTTTTCATCAAAGGAATCATGGTAGGAGCAATAAAAGGTTAGACTTTTAAATATTGATGAGAAAAAAAGGAGAATTTTTATGAAAAAGAAAATTGTGATGATCGCGTTGATTTGTGCGATGGTGATGGTTTTTTCAACATCATGCGAAAGCAGTGACGTATACAGAATCGATGTATACAGCCAAACGGCTAATTATGCGGGTGTGCAGGTAGGCTGGTTTGGGCACATTGTCAGGGAAAGATTCGGCATTGAGCTAAACATTATTCCAACAGACGATGGCATTTTTTCTACCCGTATGACATCAGGTAATCTGGGCGATTTGATCATCTTTGGTGCTGATGGAGCCGAGTACCGCGATGCAATTGAAGCTGGAATGCTCCTTGACTGGAATCAAAATAATCTTTTGGAAAATTACGGCCCCGATATCCTAAGAGATATACCAAGGGCGCTCCAGAAAAATTCGGCTGTTTTTGGCGGAGGAACAAAACTATTTGGTTTTGGCCATAATGTAGCAAGTACGCCTTATTCAAGCGAAGCGTCTTTTTACCATCCTGATTTGCGTTTTGATTTGTATTTGCAAATCGGCGCTCCTCCAATCCCCAACATGATGGCGTATCTTGACGTTCTGCAAAGGATGGTACAACATGCGCCCCTAAGCGATTCCGGGCTTCCTGCTTATGGAATTTCGCTCTTTAAGGATTGGGATGGCGACATGGTAATGAGCGTAAAATGTATGGGCGCTTTTTACGGTTACGATGAATTTGGTTTTACTCTTTATCATGCAGAAACCAATACCATTCATCCTATATTGGATAATAACAGCATGTATCTGCAGGGTTTAAGATTTTTCAACAGAGCTCACCAGATGGGTATTCTTGATCCAGACAGCGCTACACAGACCTTCTCCGATGTTGTCGAAAAATTTGCAGACGGCCGTGTTTACTGGAGTATATTTAGCTGGCTTGGCCCCGCAAACTACAATACCGCTGAACGGCAAGAGCAGGGCAAAGGTATGTTTGCAGTACCGGCTGATGATCAAAAAAATATTGTTTACGGAACAAATATTTTTGGCAGAGACCGTATGTGGGCAATCGGTTCAAAAGCAACGTATCCCGAACGTATAATGGAATTGCTTAACTGGCTCTCTACTCCCGAAGGCATTATGACACATCAATGGGGGCCGCAGGGGCTTACATGGGATTATGACGAAAACAATCTGGCATATCTTACTCCCCTTGGCATCATGATACATGACGGCGACAAAACCGTACGGATACCCGCAGAATACGGAGGCGGAACCTATCTGGACGGCGAAAACAAAATGAACAATAATACTTTTACGATTGACGAAATAAACCCGGTAACCGGCGAAAGATACAACAAAACATTTTGGTCCAGCGAACTTAACCGCGAAACAAATCCTGCACGAAGAGCCTGGCAGCAGTGGTCTGGCGTTCGCAGCGATGATGAGCTTTTGGAAACCCGCAACATGAAAGCCGTTGTCATTGCAAGCGACTTTGTGATCGGTGTACGCCCGCCTTCTCTTGACCAACGGTGGGTTCAGGTGTCAACTGCCATCAAAAACGCCTCATGGCGGGCTATCTATGCCAACTCCGATGCAGAATTCGACCGCATTGTCGCAGAAATGATAACACAGGCAAGAGCTTTTGGCTACGACGAATGTATCGCATGGAACAGAGAGCAAGCAAGGATCCGCGTTGAAGCTGTAAGGAGAGCTTTGGGAGAATGAGCCTTAAACAGGGCTTTAATCCGTATCTTCCTTCATGGGAATATATTCCCGATGGAGAGCCGTATTTGTTCGGCGGCAGGGTTTACGTGTACGGATCACACGATGCATTTAATGGTGATACCTACTGTCCGAATGATTATGTGTGCTGGTCTGCATCACAGGATGATTTGAGTTCCTGGTATTATGAAGGTGTTATTTATAAAAAAACAGATGACCCTTTTAATCATAATGGAGATATGTGCCTTTATGCGCCGGATGTTACACGCGGGCCCGATGGAAGATACTATCTGTATTATGTATTAAATAAAGTTGATGTAGTATCAGTAGCCGTATGCGATTCTCCTGCCGGAAAATTTACGTTTCATGGATATGTAAGTTATCCTGATGGCACCAAACTCGGCAGGCGTAACGGCGACCAGCCGCAATTTGATCCTGCTGTACTAACAGAAGATAAAAAAACTTATTTATATACCGGCTTTTGCTGGCCTGACGACAAAACCAGAACCGGAGCTACAGTGGTTGTACTGGATCAGGACATGCTGACAGTCCTTGAAGATCCTGTTACTGTTATTCCAAGCAATCCCTATAGCAAAGGTACCGGCTTTGAAGGTTTTGGATTTTTCGAAGCGCCTTCCATCAGAAAACATAACGAAACATATTACTTAATCTATTCTTCTGTTGCAAGAAATGAGCTCTGTTATGCGACAAGCAAAAGCCCAACAAAAGATTTTGTTTATGGCGGTGTAATAATCAGCAATGCCGACATGAATATCGATACATACAAACCTGCGGATAAACCCATGAACTGCGGCGGCAACAATCACGGCAGTATCATCCAGATAAAAGACAAATGGTATGTTTTTTACCATAGACACACAAACGGCAGCGAGTATAGCCGGCAGGAATGCCTTGAACCAATCGTGATACGTTCTGACGGCTCTATACAGCAGGTAGAAATGACCTCCTGCGGGCCAAACAACGGGCCGCTTGCCGGAAAGGGAGAATATCCTGCTTACATAACCTGCAATTTGTTTTGTCCCGAACATACCAGCCAAATGCTGAACATCCACTGGCCGTTGCACGACCCGCGTCTTCCAAAAATAACTCAGGATGGAAACGACGGGGATGAAACGTCAGGGTTTGTGACAAATATTTTAAACAACAGCGGCATCGGCTTTAAGTATTTTAACTGCAAAGGAATCACAAAGATAAAAATCAAAACACGCAATAGCGGCAAAGGTATGTTTGAAGTTAAAATACACTGGGATGGAGACTCTTTGGGAAGTATCAAAATTGATAATAGCGATACTTGGGAGGAAAATTCATCATGCCTTTCCATCCCAGACGGAATTCACGCACTCTACTTTTTGTACAAAGGTACAGGAATAGCCGAATTAGCTTCGTTTACTTTGGAATAAAAGTATTCATGCGAAATTACTGTAATACTTTTGATTTTTGCTTTTGGGTTTATCGGGAATTGTCATTTTTAGTATTCCTTTATCCAACAGTGGATCAATGAAAATTTTAACAACGTAATATTGTGTTTTTCCAAGGAAATTCGCTATTTCTTCACGGCTTCGCGGAGTTTTGCAAAAATGAGTAAGGCTATTTTCGTTTGATGGTATAATGTCCGGCAAGCGGCTGTCATATCCATTTTTTAAGGTGACGATAAAACTGCCGCGCTTGCTTTCAAAAACCGGTTCCGGCAGACGACAGGCTGCCATTTCTTCGCGGATTGTCGGAATGCCGGAATATCTGTTTTCGGCGATTTTTTGTGTTTCCAGAATGTGTGCAAGCGTTTGATTTCGCGTATCGCCGTGGACTTTGCCAAGACGGTCGATTGTCAACTTCCCATACAATCCGCCTTCGTTAATAATTTCAAGCCTGTCGTTATACATTATGACACGTACCGGAGCGCCTTCGGTATGGATACTGTAGTCACGGTGCATAAGCGCATTTATAATCGCTTCGCGCACCGCACCGGCAGGGTATTCCGCCCTGTCGTTTCGCCGCCCTTCTTCGACAATGGTCTTTTCGCGCATATTTCGCGTAACAAAAAACATGGTTTCATCGACCATCTCCATAATAGTCCCTTCGATCCGTTTATTGGCGGAAAAACGTTCACCTTCGTCTCCCTTATCCCCAATTTTTAGCCCGGGAACTACAACAGCTGTAACGCATAATTGAGGGAACACAATTTGAGGGTATTCGTGAAAGCACAAGACCCCGGCAATCGTAGGTTTCCCGTCTTTAACAATTCCCATGAAATTCAAAATTTTCTCATCCGACAGCTTTGATGTTTTTTCTTTTTCTTTTTTTACAGAAAGTATATAGTCATTTACCGCGTCCTGCCGGAATTGTGAAATACCGGCAATATCTACGACACGGATATCATCACGAATGCGGCGGCGGTAAGCGTCATAGGAATAAACCTCATAATCGCTCATCGGTTCATCTTCCGCCCCTACTCTGATATACGAACCCTTCATTCGCCCGGTACCCATGTAATAGACAGGCCGTTCTGAAACATCTACGCCAGGAATTTCTGCAGATACGATTGTTTTTTTATTTATCTCGCATACTGTAAATAATGGACGAACTGCGGGTTTCATCTGTTTACACTGTTCAGCAACATGACGCTGCAAATCATGCGGGTCGTACACACCAACTATTTCAAAATTTTTCTCCTCGTCAATACCGAATATAATAATACCTCCGCCGTCTTGATTGGAAAACGCAGAGAGAGTGCCGTATAATCGCGCAGGGCAGCCTTTGTGCGCTGCTTTTACCTCGAGCGTCTGTGTTTCACAACCAAGTTTCCGAACGCTATTTACAAATTTAACAAGCTCTTTTGTTTGCATATATCGTAATTATACCAAATTATTTTGTTTAATTCAAGAAAAACTCTCATTTATTTGGTTTATTTTAAATTTAAACCAAATTATTTTGCTTATTTCTAAATTTAAACCAAATTATTTTGCTTATTTTTTTATTTACAGCAACCCTTCAACACGTGCCAGCAAAGGAAGGCTTAAAAAGCCGTGTTTTTCGGTTCTCCAGGAGCCGCCTTTGATTTTTTCGCCGGTTATCACTTGCGTCCATTCACCTTCTGGCAGGTAGTAGGTTACTTCGCCATCTTCGCTGAATACCGGTGCAACAAGCAGATCAGGGCCAAGCATATACTGCTGGTCAAGGTAAATACAAGCCGGGTCGTCGGGGAACTCCAGGAACATTGCCCTGAGTACAGGGATGCCTTTTTCGTGTGCCTCCCTGCCCGATTGCAGGATATACGGCAGAAGGCGGTTTTTAAGTTCGGTGAAAAAGCGGCAAACATCGGCGGACTCTTCATCCACGCTCCAGGGAACGCGGGATGACGTACTGCCGTGAAGCCGCGAATGGGAAGAAAGCAGCCCAAAGGCAAGCCAGCGTTTAAACAGGGCGGCATTGGGGAGGCCCTCAAAACCGCCGATGTCGTGGCTCCAGAAACCAAATCCAGAAAGCCCTAAAGAAAGACCTCCGCGCAGGGTTTCCGCCATTGCCTCAAACGTGGATTCGCAGTCGCCGCCCCAGTGCAGGGGAAAGCGCTGTCCGCCGGCGGTTGCCGAGCGGGCAAAAACGCAGGCTTCGGTATTGCCGCGTTTTTTTTCCAGCATTTCAAAAACAGCCTTGTTAAACAAAAACGAATAAAAATTGTGATGCCGCATTGGGTCTCCATTATCAAAATAAACCGCATCGGCAGGGATACGTTCGCCAAAGTCGGTCTTAAAACAGTCAACTCCCATGTCAAGCAGTTTTTCCAAATGCCCTGTGTACCATTTTGCTGCAGCAGGGTTGGTAAAATCGACTATTGCCATTCCCGCCTGCCATTGATCAGTTTGGTATACATCGCCATTTGGGCGCTTTAAAAAGTAGCCGCCCTGTTTTCCTTCATGGAAAAGCGCCGAGCGCTGGGCAATATACGGATTGATCCATACTGATATTTTTATCCCTTTGGCTTTTATCCGTGACAGTAATCCTGCAGGATCGGGAAAAGTTTTTTTGTCCCATGTAAAATCACACCAGTTAAAACCTTTCATCCAGAAACAGTCAAAATGAAAAACCGACAATGGGATATTCCGTTCTTCCATGCCGTTAATAAAACTCATCACGGTTTCTTCATCGTAGGAGGTGGTAAACGAAGTAGAAAGCCACAAGCCGTAACTCCATTGCGGCAAAAGCGCAGGCCGCCCTGTAAGCGCGGTGTAACGTTCCAGTATTGTTTTTGGCTGCGGCCCATAAATGATAAAGTATTCCAAAATTTCCCCGTTTACGCAAAACTGTACTCTGGAAGTTTTTTCGCTGCCAATCTCCAAAGAAACTTTTCCCGGATCGTTTATAAAAATACCATAACCGCGGTTTGTCATGTAAAACGGAATGTTCTTGTATGCCTGTTCGCTGGCAGTGCCGCCATCGGCATTCCAGATGTCTACATTTTGTCCGTTTTTAATCAGCGGGCCAAAACGCTCGCCAAGACCGTAAACCAATTCCCCCACAGATAGGGCTAGCTCTTCTTTGACAAACGAACCCTCGTCACGGTCGATCATATAAGCCGTAGACTTACTTTGATTTTTGGTTAGTACTTTGCCGCCGCCGCTAAAAACATTGTTCCATCCTTTTTCGAGCTCTACAGCTACCGACAAATCCCCGCTTTTAAAGGAGGCTTCTTTTTCGTTTATTTTTACAGATACAGATGCCGCTTTGCCGCCGTTTTGAATCAGCTCAAAATGAGGGCCTCTGTCTACGCCCCCTTCAAAGTGGGATATCCGCACTCTAATAACATTTTCCATTGGACTGGAATAACGCACTGTGAGCAGCTGGTTGCTAAGAGTATCACCGCGGTGACGTATATGTCTTTCTGGAGCGTATACTACAAGTTCATCGCCGTTTTGTTCTGCTTCAAGCGCGCAGGCGGCAAAATGGGGTTCTACCCCTTCTTTCATAAGCCAATAACCATTTGTAAATTTCATTTTGTTTTCTCCTTTAAAAAATTAAAATTCCAGATTCCTGTTTTTCCATATAACACAATAAACAAATCATGTAAACCACAAATATTTTTTATTGACGTTTGTACATAAGCCCAAACAGGCAAACGCTGCGGACTACCCTGCTTTGCAGGGTATGAGCAGAAATCCCCGGTATTGGGAATCTCGATACTTCCTGCCAGTATACCGTCCGGCGCGCCCAGACGGATTTCTAAACGGCTGCCAGCTCTTCCCTGTACAATAGCGGAAAAATTGGAAATGCCTTTCTGGAAATCCAAACCCAAAAACTTAATCCAGCCCCCATCAATTTCATTAAAAACAGCGGGGATACCGCTGCCCCGTTTTTCATGAAGGAAGCAGTTTTTGTAGTCATCAAATGTTTCGGCATAGATAATCCCTGATATTTTCCTTGGCAGAGGATTTTCGCCCTGTATCTCTATCAAACCCGTAAGCCGTATATCAGCAGAAGAAGCGCCTATCATCACAGTACAGGTTCCAGTTTCCACACAGAAACAACTCCGATAACTGTCCCAAACCGCCAATTCGTTAACCGGTAAGTTAAAACTGATTGTTTTTTCTTCCTTTGGCGATAGATGCAGACGGTCAAATCCTTTTAAACTTTTTAAAGGGCGGCGAAAAACCGATCCAGAAACGGCAATATACAACTGAGGGACTTCCTCTGCTTCGATAGAGCCGCAATTTTTAAGCTTGAATGAGACGATAATAGTATCATCCTTTCTTATTGATGTTTTATTAATGGTTAGATCAGAATACTCAAAATTACTGTAGGAAAGACCGTGCCCAAAAGGCCAAAGCGTTTTACCGGAAAAATACTGGTATGTAGAACCAGTAGAAATAATGTCATATTCCATTATGGAAGGGAGCTGTTTTTCATCCTCGTACCAGGTAAGAGGCAGCCTGCCCGCAGGTGAATGACTGCCGCTAATAAGACTAACAAGTCCACGCCCGCTTTCCTGAAGACCATGCGCCATCCAAAGTACAGCAGAAACCTGCGCCGCAGCTTTTTTGCAGGTAAAGGGATACCCAGAAACAAGAACCAGAATTGTTTTGGAATTGACAGCAGCAATCCTGCACAATAAATCTTCCTGAAATAACGGAAGGCTTAAACCTGGCCGGTCAAAATCTTCCCTGCCATTTATCATGGGGTTATTTCCGCCGATAAAAATAACCTGCTCTGCTTTGGAAGCGGTTTTAACTGCATCACTCATGCCATCATGTTCGACCTTCATTCTGAACAATTCTCCAGAGCCGCTTAACGGACTGTTACGCAGCAAAACCGGTCCTGCTGTCTGGGGGGAAGCAAGACGGCGGTTATCCCATGAGCGTATAAGAATAAGGTCATTTTCCTGAGGAGTTATATTAAACAATGTGGTAGCAAACCAGCTAAGGCTGTTTTTTGCGGAAACGCTGACAAAGTTTTCAGCGTAGTCTGCATAAGCTCCCTGCTCTTGCTGTAAAAACGGAGTTTCCAAAAGCAAACCGCATTTGTCAGTAAAAGTAAGAGCGCCCCAGCCCCAATCTTCCATGTAGAAACAAACAGGGGACTGTCCAGCTTCTCCAACAGCAAGTTTTTTATCGTCTAACAGTATTAAAGGCCTGCCGTCTTCTGTGGTAAATGACACAATACTGCGGCAATCAGTATATACGATGCGGTCGTCGCCATAAACTTCACGCAAGCCTTCCAGTGGCGTACAGGTATAGGGAGGATGTCCTGCATACCAATCCTGATAAACAGTATCAGCAAGAGGGCCAATTACTGCGATGGTACCTTTTGTCCCGCTGGGACGCAGGGGAAGGAGGTTACCTTCATTTTTTAACAATACAACTGATTTTCTGACAGCTTCCATCGCCAGTTTGTTAAAATCGATTTTTTGATTAACAGTTTCGTAAGGACACAGGTTTGGCGGATCAAACTGCCCCAGGCGAAATCGAACCGATAAAATTCTCTCCAGGCTTTCATCAAGTTCGGTTTCGTTTATGAGTTTTTTCTCCAGCGCTTCCATCACTGCAGAAATAACCGCTTCAGGATCGTCCGTCATGGAATCGGCGCCGTTTTTTAATGCTGCCATTAGAGTTTCGGCATGACTTTCAAAATAATGGTGAGAGTTAACTGTCTGGAGGAAATCCGCTCCATCGGTTACTACATGACCGTCCAGGCCCCATTCCTTTTTTACAATGTCTTTTAAAATAGGGTGCAGCATCATGGGAATACCGTTAACCTCATTGTATGCTGTCATCATAGAGGCAGCTTTTGCCTCCTTTATTGCAGAGCGGAAAGGCGTTAGATAGTACTCGTGCATAACACGGGCGGGAATGGAACAAGAACACGAATCGCGGTTTTTTTCGTTGTTAT
>JAITFY010000048.1 GCA_031281025.1 Treponema sp.
AAACCGTTGGTTGAAAAACCAAAACCACAAGAAGCTTCTGCCAAAAAAGGCTTCTTTTCTAAATTATTTAGAATGTTCAAAAACTAATATTTTTGTTTTTTTTTTTACCAAACGAAGCAAATGTAAAATTTTAGTTTTTACAACTAGCTCAAACTATACATAATTGAGTTGTTCAGAAATGTATGCTGAATATTCTGCTTGAGGGGTGTCGGCGACAAAAGTGCCATGCGTGCATGGTGCTTTTGGTCGCTGACAGGACCCCAAGCAAACCCTTTAGGCATACATTTCTGAATACCACTTGTTTTGGAGAGACCATGATAACAGTAACCAACCTAAGTCTTACCTTTGGAGAGCGAACGCTTTTTAAAGATGTAAACCTAAAATTCACTCCCGAAAACTGCTACGGGATAATCGGAGCAAACGGAGCGGGAAAATCAACATTCCTTAAAATCCTTTCCGGCGAAATAGAACATGACAAAGGAGATGTTTCGATTGGCAAAAACCAGCGTATCGCAGTTTTAAAACAAGATCACTTTGCGTATGACGAATATCCCGCACTGGAAACAGTTATCATGGGTTATCCAAAATTGTATGCCATTCAAAAAGAGCGCGAAAATATTTATGCAAAGGAAGACTTTACAGAAGAAGATGGACTGCGTGCCAGCGAGCTTGAATCGGATTTTGCCGAACTTGGCGGATGGGAAGCCGAAGCAAGCGCCGGGCAGCTTTTGTCGGGGCTTGGCCTTGACGAAGAAGACCACGACCGTCTCATGGCGGAACTGGACGAATCAAAAAAAGTGCGAGTCCTTTTGGCGCAGGCGCTTTTTGGCAACCCCGACATTTTACTTATGGACGAACCAACCAATGGCTTGGATCTGGAATCCATCTCATGGTTGGAGGAGTTTTTAATCGATTTTCCCAACACGTTGATAGTTGTTTCGCACGATCGCCATTTTTTGAATTCTGTCTGCACCCATATTTGCGACATTGATTACGGCAAGATAACTCCCTATTCCGGCAACTACGATTTCTGGTATCAGATGAGTCAAATACTACAGCGGCAGGCACGGGAGCATCTTAAAAAAATGGAAGAAAAAGCAAAAGAACTAAAAGAGTTTATCCAGCGGTTTGCATCCAACGCAAGTAAGAGCCGGCAGGCAACAAGCCGTAAAAAGGTACTGGAAAAACTCGATCTTGATAATGTTCCCGTAACAAGCCGTAAATTTCCGTATGCCGGCTTTAAGCCGGATCGCGACATTGGCAACAATGTTCTTGGTGTGGAAAAGCTAAACTATTCTTTTGAAGGAACGTCACTCTTAAAAGATTTTTCATTAACGGTAAACAAAGGGGACAAAATAGCTTTTGTTGGATTGGAACATTCTTCCAAATCTGCATTGTTTGATATTATCGCCGGTGTTAAGGATGCCAAAAACGGAGAATATATTTGGGGTCAAACAACATCTGTTTCATATTTTCCAAAAGAGAACTCCGATTTTTTCATCTCCAATTTATCGATTGTTGACTGGCTGCGGCAGTACTCACCTGATCAGGATGAAACCTATGTACGCAGCTTTCTTGGCCGGATGCTTTTTTCCGGCGAAGAAGCTCTAAAGCCCGTAAACGTTTTATCCGGCGGCGAAAAAGTCCGCTGTATGCTTTCCAGAATGATGCTTTCCGGCGCAAATGTCCTGATCCTTGATGATCCAACCAATCACCTTGACCTTGAAGCGATCACCGCCTTAAACGACGGCCTTATCGCCTTCCCCGGAGTGATCCTTTTTAATTCCCACGATCACGAGTTTATCAATTCAATTGCCAATCGCATTATCGAGATTTTGCCTCAGGACAAACCCGGAGATCGCTGCATCGATCGTTTGATGCAATTTGACGACTATTTGGTAGACAGTAATGTAAAGCAGCTCCGTGTTAAAGCGTATCAACAAGGCCAAAGGTTGCGGATTTAACTATTGTATGTGAATAAAAAACCTTTCAATGTGGGCTATCCTTCGGCGGGCGTCGGTTAGGTGGCTGCTTTGAGGGTATTCGTCTACCAGACGGCGGTAATAACTCAGAGAAAGAAGGATATTTCTGCTTGGGCTGTTGGCTTCGTAGAATTGCCCATAAAGCCAAAACGCTTCGTCGCTGCCTCCGGGATAGTGCAACATGTATTGATCGAGTAACGTTATCGCCGCTGTTACGTTTCCGGCATCAAACGCTTCTCTTGCTCTTTGCAGTAACATCTCAGGCGGTATGGTTTCCTGCCTTTCGATAACGGCTTCTGGAAGCGTAGTGGTGTCTGCAATTTCGGGTGGTATTATTGCGGCGTCTACCGGAGGCAGGATTTCTGCAGTTGATGGAGGAACAGTTTCTGGAATTGGTCTTACTGTTTCTAGTGTTTCCTGCTGCTGGGGAGGTAAAGGTTGAGTTCCTGTACCGTCCAGTTCCCTTAGTCTTAGCGCTTCCTCTGTTGCGGACGGCCAGCGCGGCTCTGCAACAATCCTGCCGCGATCGGTCTGAGGGTTAAACCAGCCTGTAGCAGCGGCTGGCGCTTCTCCTGCAATAACCTGGACATGGTCGTTTAGGATATAACCTCTTGTAAAGTCTTCCCTAAAAAATCTTAAAACAAAAGTTCCCGCTTGTTCTACATGGAAGATAAAACTCATACCCTCCGGATCATTACGGCGGGAGTTATAGGCAATGCCGCGCCGGGAAGCAAGTTCACCCAAAAATATCCAGCCGTTTCCACGAAAAGGGATTTCCAAAATTT
>JAITFY010000108.1 GCA_031281025.1 Treponema sp.
TATAAACCTTAAACCCGTCCGCGGGCTTGATGGTGTAAAAGAAGCCGAAGTTGATTTTGCCAATGGGCAAAAAATTCGCATTGCCGTAGCGCATCAGATGGGAAATATCGCAGCAGTACTGGAAAAAGTCCGCGCAGCAAAGAACGCGGGGCAGGAGCCGCCTTACCATTTCGTAGAAGTAATGGCATGCCGCGGCGGGTGTGTTGCCGGAGGCGGACAACCATATGGCTGCACCGATGAAGTTCGCAAACAGCGTAGCGCAGGAATCTATCAGGACGATGAAAAATCGCAATATCGCTGCTCGCACCAGAATCCGTTTATAAACCAGGATTACAAGGAATTCCTGGGAGAGCCCGGCGGAGATAAAGCGCATAAGCTGCTGCACACGAGTTATGTGGAGCGGCCTTTGTATATTCGTTAGACGCAGAAAACAAAAAAAAAAGGAGAAAAAATCAATGGGGAAATTTCTAAACAATCACTTTAAATTAAGTGAAAACAACACAAATGTAAAAACAGAGCTTATTGCCGGACTTACGACATTTATGACAATGGCGTATATCTTAATCGTCAATCCCAACATCCTACAATATGCTGGTATGGACTGGGGTGCGGTATTTACTGCAACAGCGATTTCTACGGTTCTATCAACTGTAATGATGGCTTTTTATGCCAGATATCCATTTGCAGTTGCACCAGGAATGGGTCTTAATGCATTTTTCGCATTTACCGTTGCTTCAGTTTGGGGCTGGCAGATAGCGCTTATAGCGGTATTTATCGAAGGTATCCTGTTTATAATGCTGTCACTGTTTAAAGTTCGTGAAGCTATCTTTGATTCAATTCCCAGAAACCTGAAACTTGCAGTAAGTGCAGGTATTGGTTTGTTTATAGCTTTTATTGGTCTTGTTAATGGCAAACTGGTTGTAGTGAATATTCCAGATGTGCCGGTAACCATGGGAAATCTTGGCAGTATAACAGTAGTTCTCATGCTTACAGGCATAGTTATAACCATGGTATTTCTTAGTTTAAGAATAAAGGGAGCTCTGCTTTGGGGGATTCTTGCAACCTGGTTTATTGGAGTAATTTGCCAGCTTACAGGACTATATATAGTTGATCCTGGTGCGGGAATGTACTCTCTTATTCCGTCAGGGGTTTTTGCTCTTCCTCCTTCAATAGAGGGATACAATATTGTTTCTGCAGTTAATCATGTCAGAAATGGTTTTGGTATAGATATTTTTAGTTTTATCGTTATCTTGTTTGCGTTCCTGTTTGTTGATGTGTTTGATACAATTGGCACTGTTATCGGTGTTTCCGAAAAAGCCGGATTCATGGATAAAGACGGAAAACTTCCAAGAGTAAAGCAAGTGCTTTTATCTGATGCGGTTGGTACTGTCATTGGCGCGGGTCTTGGAACTTCAACAGCAACAACTTATGTTGAAAGTGCTGCCGGTGTTGCAGAAGGCGGAAGAACTGGTCTTACTGCTTTAACAGTTGCTGTGCTTTTTGGAATAGCGCTTTTCTTCTCTCCGATTTTTGCCGCTATTCCTGCATTTGCTACAGCTCCTGCTCTGGTGCTTGTAGGCTTTTTTATGTTGCAGAATGTTGTAAAGATTGATTTTAACGATCCTACAGAAGGTATTCCTGCTTTCTTGGCAATCATCATGATGCCTCTTACATACAGTATTGCGGATGGTATAATATACGGTGTACTTAGCTATGTAATTCTTAAACTTGTTACCGGCAAGGTAAAGAGTGTAAGTATCGTAATGTTTATAGTTGCCATACTTTTTGTATTAAAACTTTTATCAACAGCATTGTTAGGTTATTAAAAATTTGTGACAGACTCTATTAATTAGTGTCTGTCACAATTTCAATCTTAATTCCGTCACTTTTGTCTGGCTCATCTTTTGGCGGTATACAAACACGAAGAATTCCGTTTTTATATACGGCTTTAACTTTTTCCTGAGCGTATTTATCCTGCGGAACAAAGTACTTTTGCCTTTCTATATCCTTTAATTTTAACCGGCGTTTAAAGTAGCGTACGTTTTCTTCGTGTATTTTTACGGGGCTGTCACTAGAAGCTTCATTGTTTATTCTGGCGGAAAAAACCATGTAATCGCCCTGAAAGGACAAGTTGATGTTTGATTCATCAAATCCGGCAAGGGCAAATTCAAAAACCATTGTTCTGTCTTCCGCCATGAATACATTCATGGGCGGATACGAATAATTGGGGTAAAAATCGGTATTTTCATCAAAAAAAAGCTTGTCAAATGAAAACGGCCCATGGCTGAAATTCAAATGAATCTCATTCTGAAGATCCCGGGCAGCTTCGAATATTTCATCAAAGACATTTCCTAAATCCATAAAATTTCTCGTTCCTTTCATAATCTAAAATTTACGAAGAAATTGCTAAAAAGTCAAATGCTAGCAGTTAAGAAGAAAACCTCCTTAAGTCGTCCTCTCAGACGGCACCGGCGCTGCCTCGCCGGCTCCGGACGGCTGCGGCGTCAACTTACCCACTGTTATTACAATTTAAATTGTTTGTTCGACCTTGTGGCGGCTTAGCTGTCAGCACCGTATGTCGCCGGCGAGGCAGCACCGGCTGCCGTCTGTGACACGTTCATGGCTGTTTTGCTTCAAACCTCAAATCGATTAGGGAAACGATTCCCCCAACACGTCAAGTTTCCACCACCAGATGAGGCGTTCTGCTAACTCACAAGTTGCACCAAATCCCAACACGTCAACGCAAACTCCTTTA
Source organism: Treponema sp. (assembly GCA_031281025.1). Classification (GTDB taxonomy): domain Bacteria; phylum Spirochaetota; class Spirochaetia; order Treponematales; family Breznakiellaceae; genus WQXQ01. Next base: position 2,756 of record JAITFY010000108.1, read on the forward strand.
GCGTAGAGTTTACGCAACCACAGTGGAACGCAAACTTTGGCAACAAGAAATGTTTGCTGGTAAGACTTAAAATTGGCGGTTTGCGCAAAGCCCTGGCGATAGCCTTTGGTTTGGCACCGAGTTCGCCACAAGGTCAAGAGAACAATTTGAATGGTAATAACAGTGCGTAGGCTGAACATCAAAGCCAACAAGCTGTCGTCAGGGCTTTGCGCAAGACCGCCAGATTGAACCTAATAAGCAAACATTTCTGTGTTGCCAATGATTGCAGTAAACCATTTACCGGTTAACCTTTAGCCGTACTCGTTCTATCGCTTGAGCTTTGCCGTCTTTGCCGATGTCAAGGTACACACCCTGTAGTTCAAGGTCTTCCCATGCGTCACGGGTCCAGTCGGGGATGCCGCTTAGGTATTCGTTAATACGTGAATTTATTTCGCAGCCGCCGACCGATTGCTGGCTTCCTGTACGGCCGGCGCAGCTTATCACGGCAGTTCCGCCGGGAAGGATTGTTTCGTCTGCGGTTTGAACCCTTGTGTGTGAGCCGATTACTGCCGAACAAAGGCCATCAACAGCGGCAAAAAATGTTTTTTTCTCGCCGCTTGCCTGTGCATGAAAATCTACGAGAACATAAGGGGTTTGCCGCTGTAAGTTTTCCAACATGCTGCCAAGACCAACAAAGGAGTTGTTGGCATGAAGGCGGTTAAAACCATTTTGCCCCATAAAAACAACAACCGCTATTTTTTTGTTTCCTTTTTTAAATACAAATGAACCATGCCCCGGAGACTGGGGATTAAAATTATTGGGACGCAGGACAAAGTGCATTTTACCTATATTTTCTGTCAAGTCTTTTTTATGGAAACAACAATCTCCAAGGGTGATAACATCTGCGCCCAGTTTGTGGATATAAATAGCATGATTGTATCCAAGACCATTCCCGCTTGTAGCGCCATCAGCGTTTACAATCAAAAAATCCCAGTTGTACCGGCTCTTTAATTCATTAATGGCTTTTTTTAAAGTAAATACTCCTGCCTTGCCGACAAGTTCCGCCACATAAAAAATTTTCATTTATACTATGTTTCCTGGCAACGATAAGGTTCAAGGTTTAAAAGTACTCTTTCAAATTCTGCTGCTGCCCGGAAATCTTCCATTTCTCTGCATGTATCACGTAAATTAAAAAGCGCATCATAAAAATGAGGGCTTAAAGCAACTGCTTTTTCAAAACAATTACGGGCTTCCTGGAATTTATCATCGTTAAAATATAAAACACCCAGATTATTCCACGTTTTTGGATCGTTTTTGTTGCGTGACAGGGAGCTTTTATAACATTCTTCTGCCAAAGCAAATTCATTAATCTCATAATAAATAAGACCCAAAGAATTCCAGGCTTCGCTAAGATCATCATCGATAATAAGGCTATGTTGAAAGCTGCTGATGGCTTCTGTATAATCGCCGGTTTTTTGCTGCGCTATACCTAAATTTAGCCATAATAGTGGATTTTCCGGTTCTAAAATAAGTGCATTGCGAAATTGTGAGATTGCTTCAAAAGGGCGATTTGCCTCTGTTAAGGCGATTCCTGAATTGTTAAAAATCGAAGCATTTTCCATATAATTTCCTTAATCGTTATTATCTGCTTTATTAATTTACCCTAAAATATATGAATTTTCAACTATAATTAATAAGCTTATATTAGCTCAGTATACTTTAATTCAGTTATAATGTATAATATATAGTAAGGAAATTTATGAAGAATATTGCCGAGTATAACAGCGGAATGACTGAATATGAGTTTTTTTCATTCCTGTACGATAAAATTATTACGAAGCAAATTACTACATTCTCAAGTCTTAAAGAATTAATTTTTCCAGTCTTAAAGGATAAATGGACGCATCCCGTTATTATGAGGGGTTTTTTATTGCTAAAACGCATGAATTGGGGGTTTTTTGCCTCTATTTGTCCAAATAACCACAAAAAACTATGGAAAGAACTGGTAATTACAGACAAGGATTTTCCGGAGGCAGGAGATTTAAAAAAAACATTGCAAATTTCTAACCTCTATGTTGCGATGCTGGATATCCACGGTTATACAAAGTTCTGCATGGAATCCAGAAAAAATCTGTCGATGATGCATACTTTGGACTGGGCTATAGAAAATGAGATTAGACGTATTTCTACTCAATGCGGAGCGATTAGCCAGAGGGAGCGTGGTGACGAAATGGTTGTTGTTGCGGCAAGCGCTACCGATGCACTTATGATTACTCTGTGCATTATCGATTATTTTGGTAAAACCAATACTGTTGACAATCCTGATATTCCAACAAAACGAACGGGTAATGCCGAAGCCCTGCCTGTTTTTAAAATCTCGGCGGGAATAACAGGCGGTAATACTCAAAGCCCGCTGATTATCACAGAGAGGGGTAATCTTTCCGGTTTCCTTCTTAATTCCGGCGCAAGGCTTCAAACCAGGGCAAATGAACTTTCTCCAAAAGAATCCAGGATTATGGTTGCCAAACAGGTCATGATGAATTATGAAAAGGAAAATATAGCCAATAAATCTATTTTAAAGGAAAAAAGTTCAATTTACTTTTTTGATACAGGACATATCGAATTTAAAGGTGTAATGATTCCAACATGCGAAGTTGTTTTTGATAAAAAAGAACGCTACAAAGAAGATTTTGCGGATCTAATGACAAAGCTTTTTTCTTCCATCCGTGATAATTTATGGGAACAAAGGATTTATCAGGATTTGATGGATTTGTTAACCCGCGTTGCTCAAGCCATGCCAAAGTTTTCCGTAACGCCTAAGGAACCTGTGCATGGGATGCAGACTATCGGAAACGAATCTTATGTGCATATATGCCGTCTTGCAAGGAAAGCATATTGTGTAAGCGAAGACTATAATCTTGCAGTTCAATTCCTAAAGCATCTTGTAGAAATAAGTGAACAAATTCCTTCATTCGAAAGATTGGTACTTGACTACCTTAAAGGAATAACCGAAAAATACCAAATCCTTTTTGATGCTTTTGAAACTAGAATAAACAAAGAAGTTGATGATAAAGCAACAATGATATTTGGGGAACACTTTAAAACATGGAATGCCGCCAAAAATGGCTGCCAAATTTATAATAAAATGCGGGATATCGGACGTAAGAGTAAGATAATAACCATGAGAAAAACCCTGTGGTTAAGCTTGATTTCGCAAAATAAAGAAAAATTGGAGTTTATGCTGTACTCCGGGAAGAAGTAACCGTCTTTTTTCCTTTCATAAAAACAAATAACAACACTGCTGCAAGTAAGGACATGGCTGCGCCAAAAATAAATGGAACGGCCGCTCCAAAGTTTGTCCATAATACGCCGGCTATTATACTTGCGGGTAACAGCGCAATTCCTGAAATTGTGGAGTGCAGCCCCAGCATTGTTCCTTTTAATTTATCTGGAGCAATTTCTGCAACAAAAGCCCGCTCCACTCCCGTTATCATGGCTGTGTAAATTCCATAAAGCGCAAATAAAATCACAAAGATAAGCTTTGTTTCGCCAAAGGCAAAACCCAAATAACAAAGAGCAAAAACAAGGTATCCGGGTACAAGCAGATTTTTCCGTCCTATTTTATCAGATAGTTTCCCAAGCGGCATTGATAACAAGGCAGCAACAAAATGGTAAATTAAAAAAAGCAAAATAACATTTAAGTTGTCAAAACCTGCATCGCTGGCTTTTAGAATCATAAAAGCTTTGGATGAGTTGCCCAATGTAAAAATAAAAACAACCAGTAAATAAAATTTTAATTGTCCGTCTATTTGTTTTATGTTTTTCCAAAATGGCTGGGGTTGTATTTTTGTACCGGAAGGCAAAACAACCGGTTGTTTTTTTTCCTTGACAAAAATAAACATTAAAAGCCCAAGGACTGCCGGAATCATGGAAAGTGCAAAAAAGGTTTTAAAATCATAATTACCGCTGGAGTTTAACATTATTAAATAGATGATCAGTATTCCAAGGGCTGCGCCTGCTTTATCAAGCGCTTTATGAAAACCAAACGCCTTGCCTAAATGTTTTTTGTCTGTACTTTCGCTTACAAGGACATCACGCGGGGCTGTCCTTATCCCTTTTCCGAATCGATCAATTACTTTTGCTCCCAGTATTCCAATCCAGGAATTGGCAAAAATAAGTGCAAGTTTGTATACAAGGCCGGCTGCATAACCGGAAAATGCAATTAATTTCTTTTTTTGGAATTTGTCTGGTAGATAGCCAGAATAAACTTTTAATAAACTTGCAAGGCTTTCGGCTATTCCTTCGATTATTCCAACCAGTACATGAGTAGCGCCAGTCTGCACAAGGTACAGCGGGATCAATGGGTAAACCATTTCTGTACTTAAATCGGTGAAAAAACTAATCAGTCCTAAAAAAAAGATATTAAGCATAAAGCTTTAGTATTTAAAACAAATTGAAACTTACATTATTATCCGCAGGGTAAAGGTCTTGCCATAATCCATCAAGGACATAATCCTGCTGTTTTAAGATAAACCGTCCCCAAGAACTTAATTTTTTTCTGTCTAAAGGCGGACGTTGTGTTGGGTCTTCATCACCTGCATAATGGGCGGCAAAAGCATCCCCAACAGCATCTGCAATAATTGCTATGTTTTTTCTTGAAACAAAGTATTTTCGCAGAACACTTGCCGCTTCCAGCATGACTGTCTCTTTTACAAAAGCATGAGCTTTTTCCGCAAAGTCTGTTCCGGGATGAATTTTGTCTACAATAAAATCTGATGTTATGTGCATTACATTGTCTTTGATTTGTACATATCGTATCGGGCAGGGAGCTGTTACAAGCGATCCTGTCTGCACATCATAAAGAAATTTACCGTTATCAAAATCGGCTCGGGTAACATTCTGCGCATGATAATGCCCGGAAAATCCAACTCTTACATCCCACGAGGCAAGCATTTTTCCAAAGTTGGCAAAATCCTCTACTATATAATCCGGGTGCAGTTTTGCCTGTCCGTTCCACTGTTCAACAAAACCATGATGCATAAGCGCCATCACAGCTATATTGTTTTCCGCCGCTTCCTGTAAAATAGCGGAAATCCAATCCGAAGTTCTCTGGCTTATTTTTCCCGAATGGATTGTGTTTTTCCCCGGAACATTTTCCCTGTGGCGGGTAGCGTCAATTGCCAGCAGCCACAAACCTGGAGTTAGTTCTGCCACATAGCTTAATGAATTAGTATCCCTTTTTAATGCGGCATCATATCCAAAATCACCGTAGATTTGCGCAAATTCTTCTTCTGATACACTTGGAACTGGTATTTTTGTGCCTCCTACAAACATAAATGCCTCAGGGCAGTTGACATCGTGATTACCGGGAACTACATAAACGTTTATTCCAGCATCTGTAAATCTGGATAATTTTTGTGCAAGAATATTGTGATTGAGCAGTTCTCCGTCTTTGGTTATATCTCCCGAAATTAATACAAAATCCACCTGAGACTCGATTATTTCCGTGATCGCAAAGTCCAATAAATCGATACTGTCCAAAAGGAGTTTTCGATCAGAGAGCATAACTTTTTCAAAGGCAGCGCCAGAAGATCCTAGTTCCGCCGAGTATACATGAAG
>JAITFY010000115.1 GCA_031281025.1 Treponema sp.
GCATTTTATTTAGTAGGTGCATTTTATATAGATCTAGCAGAAATGAATGCCTGTTAGGTTTGCTTGGGGTCCTGTCAGGGAAACAAAGCACCGGACAAGCCGGTACTTTTTTCCCTGCCACCCCTCAAGCAGCTTATTAGGCATTCATTTCTGAAGTTATTATTACATGCAACAACATCATGATATGGATTTTTGGCGTTCTCTCCTCTTAGAAGGTATCTTGGCATTGCAAAGCAGTGACAAAGACATTGAACGTGTTATTGATCGCACTGGTGATTTGGTTTTGGGGCTTGAACGTTATATAAGGGAGATTGAGCTTTTTAATTCGGCTTATGGGCTGGTGGGCGCCAGCGATACTGAAGAGTTGATCATCAAACATATATTAGATTCTCTTGCGCCACTTGGGATTATTTCCCGCCTGCTTGCGGACGAAATACACACTTCCCCTATTCAAATAGCTGATGTGGGTTCTGGCGCAGGGTTGCCGGGTATTCCGCTTGCTGTTGCTCTGCCGCTTTGCGAGTTTTCTCTTATTGAGCGTATGGGGCGCAGGGTGGGGTTTCTTTGTAACACTAAGGCAGTTCTTTCGCTTTCTAATGTCACAATCGAAGAAAGCGACATCGAAAAAATTGCAAATGAACGGGGCTTTAATGGGCGTTTTAACCTTGTTACTTTTCGTGCTTTTAAGCCTCTGGAGCCGAAATTGCTTAAATCATTATTAAACGTTTGTGCGCCCGGCGGCTTGATTGCAGCTTACAAGGGGAAACGGGAAAAAATTGAAGCAGAAATGCTGCCGTTGCGCGAACTCTGTGGACAGTGGGAAGCAATTCCATATACGGTACCTTTTCTTGATGAAGAGCGGCATCTGTTGGTGATACGGAGATAGGGATTATTTGTCTCACTTTAATAGAGCAAGAAATTCTTCCGGTGTTATTGCTTTAGTTATGCTTTTTTTAAAATCCTTGATGTTTTTTGTTAAAATATATTCTGCTTTAATCTTTTCTGATGATACTTCAATTATAGCATCTTCATAGTCATTTATCTCTGAAACTAATGCTTTATCCAGTATTTCCGCATTTATTTCTATGATTTCAAATCTATTTATTATAGACGATAATGTCTTTTTTGTTTTTATTTTATCTTTTACAGATTTACTCAAAAAATAATATAGGGTTGCAATTTCGTGAGCGCAAATAAACCCTTTTATTTTTTCATTAAAGCAATATTCAAATAATTCCGCTGCTTTTTCGTGCCCTTCTCTTTTAAATAAAAAATCCATTAATATGTTAGTATCAATTACTATTTTTTTCATGGAACATTCTCCGCAATTCTTTTTTATCAGGGACGTTTATCCCTTCGAATATTCCATATAATTCTTTAAAATCTTTTGGTAAAGTTGTTGTTTTTTGCTCTTTTAATCCGATAAAATAATCTTCAAATATTTTAGAAATTGGCTTATTGATTTTTCTTGAAAAAACGTGGGCAAAATCTGCTATACCAGAATCTATGCTTAAAGTTAATTTTCTGTTCATAGAACATCTCCTATACGTATATTATACTCATTTCATACGTATAAGTCAAGCGCTTTTTTATGATGAGCCTCCCAGAGGCAAGCCTCGGGGTATTAAACCAGACTTGCGAATGAAATTACCTTACAACATTATCCGCTGGGGTGTAATCAAGTCCGTGAGCTTCTGCAACTCCCTTGTACGTTACATGACCTTTATACACGTTAAGTCCCTGCATGAGTCCTGAGTCCTGTTTTAACGCCGGCTCTAGGCCCAGTTTTGCAATCTGTAAACCGTAACGCAGTGTAGCGTTGCCCAATGCGTTTGTCGAGGTGTAAGAAACCGCACCCGGCATGTTGCCTACGCAGTAGTTAACCACGCCGTCTTTGATAAACACAGGATTGTCATGAGTCGTAGGACGGCTTGCCTCGCTGCAGCCGCCCTGATCGATGGCAACGTCAACAATTACAGAACCGTCTTTCATAACCGGCAGATGCTTGTTGCGGATAAGCTTTGGCGCTGCCGAACCGGGAACAAGAACTGCGCCTACAACCAAATCCGCTCTTGGAAGGATATCATCGATGTTTTCCGGTGTTGAATAAAGCGTGGTTATCTGGCTGCCGTAGATATCTTCCAGGTATTCAAGTCTGTCGTTGTCAAGGTCCACAACAGTAACATGGGCTCCCATGCCTACAGCGATTTTTACAGCGCTTGAACCGACACCTCCTGCGCCCAACACTACGATTTCGGCGTGGGGAACTCCGGGTACGCCTGAAAGCAGTACGCCCCTTCCGCCCATTGGTTTTTCAAGGTACCTTGCCCCTATCTGTACAGCCAGGCGGCCTGCAATTTGGCTCATAGGCTTAAGACATGGGAGTTGCCCCTTATTGTCACGAATAGTCTCGTATGCAATGGCGATACACTTTGCCTTTAGAAGAGCATCAACCTGCGGCCGGTCAGGGGCAAGATGTAAGTACGTGTAAATAATTTGATTTTCGCGGATAAGGCCATACTCGCTTTCCAGCGGTTCTTTAACCTTCACAATTAAATCAGCTTCCGCCCATATGTCCCGGGCTGTCGTCATGATTTTTGCACCAGCTGCAATATACTGATCATTAGAATAACCGCAGCCTTCCCCGGCGCCTTTTTCCACAAAGACAGCATGCCCTGCATTTTTGTATGCCAACACTGCATTTGGCGTAAGTCCTACACGGTATTCATGATTTTTTATTTCTTTTAAAGTTCCAACTTTCATTTTTTACCCCTACTAAAGAGTATAAAAAAAATCAAAGAAACACAATCTGTTTTACGAATATATCATTTTTTCTGTTACTTTGATATAATTTCCAGGGGTTCAATATGATAAATAACAAAGAAAAAACAATCGCTAAATATACAAGGTTGATTATCCTTGGACTCATTTTAGGCGGAACAATGGTAATACATTATCTGCATATCAGCCTTGGGCCAAGGGTTCCGTCAGTTCATGCACTTTGTCCTTTAGGGGGGCTTGAAAATCTGTGGGCATGGATTGGAGGAAATGCTAATTTACAAAAATTATTTAACGGTACCATGACTTTGTTTTTCTTCATGCTGATTTTCGCAGTAGTTTTTGGCAGGGCATTCTGCGGTAACATCTGCCCATTTGGCGCATTGCAGGAATTTACCGGAAAAATTAAAAAAAGAAAATTGGCAGTGCCTCAAAAAGCCGACAGAATTTTAAGGCTTTTAAAATACTTGATATTGGTATTTATCACTGTCATGGCATGGATTACGGCTACAATTTGGATTTCCCCTTATGATCCGTATGCGGCTTTTGCTCATATCTGGACTGGAACAGAAATACTTGGTGAATACGGTGTAGGTTTTATTATCCTTGTAATAGTAATTGTCGCATCGATTTTTATTGACAGATTTTTTTGCAAATATTTATGCCCCGCAGGAGCTTTGTACGGCATCATTTCAAAAATAAGCCCAACAAAAATCAAGCGCAGTTCGTGTTCCATGTGCGGACAATGTTCAAAAGTTTGTCCAATGAATATTGATGTAACAAAAATCGATACGGTAAAATCTCCCGAGTGTATAAACTGTACGCAATGTGTTGTTAAATGTCCATCAAAGTCCAACGATTTGCAGATAACCTTTTTCAAAAAAGCGGTTAAACCATTTGTTTTTATTGTTGCATCTGTATTGATATTTTTTGGGAGTTTATTTATTTTTCATAAAGCCGGAATATTTCAGATAACTATTCCCAGCCTTGAATCTGTAATGGAAAGTGGAAATTTCCTGCAAATTGCCGACCTTCGTGGCAGTATAAGCATTCAGGACGGAGCTGAATATGTAGGAATGGAATTATCAGATTTTTATAATTTAATGGAGATTCCAGAAACAGTTCCAAAAGAAACACTTCTTAGAGAAGTTTCCAGCTTCGTGCCCGGCTGGGATTTTCATGTTATCAGAAACAGCAGGTAAAAACCGCCAGCGTTTGTACCTTCCTGCGAGGAAAACGAGAACGAAGTATGAACTTCCAATAAAATGCAAATCGATAGATTGATTTTTTGCCATTCTCATGTTACAGTTACAGCATGTTTCCAAATATCGAATTCAATGAATCAGCTTTTAAACATGATATAACTGAGGATAACATCCGATATGCAATGTGGCACCCGATCCATGAACAACTACTTGAATTATATGAAAACAAGTGGTTGATTAAAAGAAATTTCTAAACCAGTTAATTATTTAGGAGAAAATATGGCAAGAATGACAGAAGAAGAAGCAAATGCTTTAGATGAGGAAATAACAAATGCAGATATAACTCTCAAGCCAGGTAAAGGTGGTATATTTACCAGACAAAGAGAATTGATTGATGCTCTGGATCATGTAAGTGCTGATTATATCATGACACGTGCAATTGCCACAAAAAAAATGCCTTTGCAAATTCTCAGAGAAATGGTACACGAAAAAATTGTTTCAGGAGCTTCAGCTTAATATATTGATAATGATTCATTCCAAGGAGTTAAAAGTGTACAAACCGGTTGATGCAAAAGTAAATTTCCCCAAACTTGAGGAAGAGATTCTTGAATTTTGGGAGTTGAATAAAATTTTCGAAAAATCCATATCACAGCGGGAAGGAAAACCGGAATTTGTTTTTTACGACGGCCCGCCCTTTGCAACAGGTTTGCCGCACTTTGGCCATTTTGTCCCCAGCACCATCAAGGACATTATCCCACGCTATCAGTGCATGAAAGGCAAAAAAGTTGAGAGGCGCTTTGGCTGGGACTGCCACGGCTTGCCCGTAGAAGCCCTGATCGAAAAAGAACTTGGCCTTAACTCAAAAACCACAATCGAAGAATACGGTATCGCAAACTTCAACGAAGCCTGCCGTGCCTCAGTACTCCGTTACGTTAAAGAATGGCGTCAAACAATCACACGGCTTGGGCGCTGGGTCGACTTTGACAATGACTACAAAACCATGGAAGCCGATTACATGGAAACAATCTGGTGGATTGTCGCTACCCTCTGGGAAAAAGGCCTGCTCTACGAAGGCCACTACATCCTGCCGTACTGCCCCCGCTGTGCCACAGTACTCTCCAACCACGAACTCAACTTAGGCGGCTACAAAGATGTGCATGATCCATCAATAACCGTACGATTTAAAACCAAAAATGATTTTCCCTCCGACACATATTTCCTCGCCTGGACAACAACTCCTTGGACGCTTCCTTCAAACCTTGCGTTGGTTCTGGGCCCTGACATTGATTATGTTTTAATCGAAGATCCGGCAGCGTCTCATCATTATATATTGGCACAAGCCCGTTTAAGCGCATTTTACAAAAATGAATCTGATTATAAAATTGTATGGCAAAAAAAAGGTGCCGAGCTTGCAGGCATTCAGTATGAGCCGCTCTTGCCGTATTTTAAGGATACACCTAACGCATTCCGCACATTCCTTGGCGATTATGTCACAACCCAGGATGGCACCGGCATTGTGCATACTGCTCCCGGTTTTGGCGAAGATGATGAGCGCGTACTTAGAGGAACAGGTATACCGGTAATCTGCCCGGTGGATGCTGAATGCCGCTTTACACAGGAGGTGTCCGATTTTGCCGGCCTCTTTGTCAAGGATGCAGACAAAGCAATAATCGAAAAACTTAAAACAGAAGGCAAACTTGTAAAACGTGATCAGTATCTTCATGCGTACCCGCATTGCTGGAGATGTTCAAGCCCGCTCATTTACCGCGCTGTTGCATCGTGGTTTGTCGCAGTGGAAAAAATCAGGCAGGATTTAATCGACGCTAACAACCAAATACACTGGGTTCCCGAACATATCAAACATGGCAGATTCGGTAAATGGCTGGAAGGAGCCCGCGACTGGGCAATCAGCAGAAGCCGCTTCTGGGGCAACCCTCTTCCCATTTGGCGCTGCGAGCCTTGTGGGAAAACCATTTGCATTGGCAGCCGTGCCGAATTGGAAAAACTTTCCGGCGTATATCCACAAGACCTTCACAAACACTTTGTCGATGAAATCACCATTCCCTGCGAATGTGGTACAACAATGAATCGAATTCCTGAAGTTCTTGATTGCTGGTTTGAATCCGGCGCTATGCCCTATGCGCAGAATCACTACCCATTCGAAAACAAAGAATTTTTTGAAGCTCACTTTCCTTCTGATTTTATCAGCGAAGGGCTGGATCAAACACGCGGCTGGTTTTACACGCTCACTGTTCTTGCAGCGGCATTGTTCAAAAAGCCTGCCTTCAAAAACTGTATTGTTAACGGCCTCGTGCTCGCCACCGACGGCAAAAAAATGAGCAAAAGTCTTCGTAACTATACAGACCCCGGCGAAATAATAAACTCGTTTGGCGCAGACGCACTCAGGCTCTTTCTGGTACATTCAGCCGTAGTTAAAGCCGACGATCTTCGTTACAGCGATGAAGGTGTACGCGAAGTAATGAAAAGTATCATAATCCCGGTATGGAATGCGTACAGCTTTTTTGTTACCTATGCCAATATCGATAAGGTTACTGCAGAAGGCGCCCCAGAAAATCCTGTTAATCCACTCGACAAATGGATACTTTCGGAAACGCAAACTCTCGTAGAAAAAGTTGGAAGCGCGCTTGATGTTTACGACTTAAGCCGCGCAGTTGATCCAATTTTACGTTTTATCGATTTGCTTAATAACTGGTATATCCGCCGCTCCCGCAGACGTTTCTGGCGCAGTGAAAACGACAGCGATAAACTCGAAGCTTACGGCACTCTCTACGAAGCAATCAAAACGCTGGTAACAGTAGCGGCGCCCTTCATGCCGTTCACCACAGACGCTATCTGGCAGAACCTGCGGCTTGTTACCGATTCAGTGTCCGTACACCTTGTGGATTTTCCCGCAGCAAACGAAATACGCCGGGATAAATCGCTGGAGTTCCGCATGGCGGCAGTAATGTCAGCGGTTTCGATTGGCAGGTCGCTGCGTTCGCAGTACAGTATCAAAATGCGCCAGCCTCTTCGCAAGGCCGAACTTGTTACACGTAATCAGGACGAAAAAAACTCGCTCATAGAAATGGCGGACATTATCCGCGAAGAACTCAATGTAAAGGAACTTGTTTTTTCCGATAACGAAGAAGCTCTTGTTGAATACGAAGTAAAAGCCAACTTCCGTTTATTGGGAAAAGAACTTGGCAAAGACATGAAGGTAGCAGCAGCCTGCATCGAGGCGTTAACATCCGCAGAAATACAAAGCGTTATCGAAGGCGCTTCTCTCTCCATTGACATTCCAGGCGAAGGCGGCACAAGAGCGCTGGAAATAACAGCGGAAAAGCTCGACATCCGCCGCATTGAAAAAGCAAACTTGCGAGTCCAAAACGAAGGTACTCTCACAGTCGGCCTTGACACAGAGATAACAAGAGAGCTTTCAATGGAAGGCGACATCCGCGACTTAATCCGCGGTATACAAAACGCACGCAAAGAAATGGGTCTTGCCGTCACCGATCGTATTGAACTTAACATACACGGCGCTGACTCGCTCAAAGAAGCCTGGGATCGATTCGGTGATTCTGTTGCCGCAGAAACACTCGCTGTCAAAACCGAATGGAAAAAAACAGACGGACAAATCCAAATTGAGGCAGGAGACGACAATTGGCTCGTGAAAATATTACAAGCATAAGGGGTTCTTTAGAATATTTCTCGCCGAGACGCCAAGGCACCAAGAACGCCAAGTTTTTGTCCGAAAAATTTTTTACCTACTCAAAATTTATTTTAATTAGAATGATATTTTTTTTTTATATTAAATTTATTCTTGGCGATCTTGGCGTTCTTTGCGCCTTGGCGAGAAAAAAAAATAGAAAACCTTTATTCCAAACAACATGTTTTATTGTTCTTTGTTTTTTGTTTTTTGCCTGTAAATCTGTGCCGCAATCTGCAGATTTGATCTTGAGTGACATGCAGGTTTTTCCGCTTGGCAGCGGCGCCAGTGCGTATATTTTTGCCAATGTCGAAGAAGCGAGTTCTATTCTTCAGCTTTTGCCAATAGAAGAGTTGAGAAACCGGCAAACAAGACAGATGCTGGAAAGAACGGATTTTATCGCTGCAGCTGTTTTTCCGCAGGAAAGCGGACAGCGTTTTCAGCTTGCGGCCTGGGGGGATTATCCCAATTCAAGAGCAAAGATGGCGTTCAGATTCAGCAAAAGCTGGAAAAGGCAGCGAGCTGCAACGGGGCAATCTTACTGGTATTCCGCCTTTAGCAAAACCTCAATTGGGATGACCTCCAGGCAGGCTTTTGTCGCTGTATCGTTAAGCGACAAACCCGCTGATCCGCACATGACAGGAGCATCAATACCAGAAGGATTTAACAATTTTAGCCGCGGGGCGCCTTTTTCCTGCTGGCTGGAGAACCCTGCTCCAATGTTATCAAGGTCTTTAAATAATGCTGGAATACCTATTCGTTTTCCTGTTCAGCAGCTCTTTTTTAATTTTTACCCGCGAACAGACGAACGATATGAAGCAATGATAAGGCTTCAATTTGAAAATGCTTCTCAAACACGCGGCATGGCTGCTATCCTTAACCTTGCCGGTAATTTTGCATCTGATGATCCCAATACAGTAATTGCCGCACTCTTTTTTGCCAACCCGCCTGTTCAAAGCGGTAACAACCTGGACATTAAAACCGGCCCCTTGAGCGAAACTGAAGTTTTAACGCTGCTTGAGATGTTTTTTTAGCTAGAGCAGCTTACCGTATACGCCGGGTTTCCTCGTCAATTACGTTTTCTATATCAAAAATTCTGTCTGCTCTGTTTCTAAATGTCCTAAAATAAAACCCGTCTATGTTTCTGCGATCTGAGTAAATGTAACTCTGTCTTTCCGAAAAAGTATAACCGGCGCCGACACCAAAAAATACATTAAAACCATGATTGCGTAAAATTCTGTGCCTGTCTTCCTGCGCTTCCACTCCTGAGCCAAATGGGTATATAAAAAGATCTGTGTCGCCTACAATGGGGCGTACTTCCCTGTCCCAGCGGTTTGTATCGTTTGTAAACCATGTCATAGAGATATTGGGCATATTGGGGTGTCCCCAGCTGTGCGAAGCAAAATGCCAGCCCAGTTCTTTTAGCTTGTTTACAACTGCGATGGCATTTTCCTTTTCTTCCTCATAATCGGGCGCATCCAGTTCGTGCGTTCTGTATCCTAATACGCCTTCATAACCTGTAACTGCGATTATCCCTCTTGCACCACGTACAGAAAAGCCAGGATGTTTTTTTATGAATTCTTCCAGAGACGTTACAACATCAAGATCATAGGATATTTCGCCGCCATCATCGTTGTCTGTCCAAGCAGCTATATTGCCTCTTTTGTCGATTACGAGCTTATGTACACCGGCATATCTTCTTACAAAATCGTAATAGCTTAAATCGTCTATGGATAAAACCAAAGGTTTTTTTCCTTCTGGTATCAGTGGTTTTTGACTAACGACTCTTTTGATTCCATCTATATGGGAAACAGAGTACAATTCATTAATGTCAACCAATACATAGTCGTTTATGTACAATTCGTACAGTATTTTTTTGTATTCGTCTGCTGTAACATACCATTCCAAAAAGTGATCTCTAAAACGGCTTCTAAAAGCAGTTTCCGGTCTTGCAACCAGCGGATGAAAAAAGATGTGGAGTATTCTTCCTTCGTAATGAACCATCACAGGCGGTTCTACCACAGGATATTGTACTGTTCCAATTCCAGTCTGGCCTGACTCATGTTCATGTAAACCGGTTTCGGGGGTGCTCTTTTTTGAAGCAACACAAGATACCAATAAAAAGATCGATAAAAAGAAAAATATGTTTATTTTTTTCATATTAAAATAATATCTCAATAACCGTTTTTTGTCTTGATCCGGGTAAGCCTTGACCTCATTTTTATATTTTGGTATCTTATCCAAAGAAGGAAAATAAGTCATGCCCACTTATGAATATGAATGTAAAAGCTGCTCGTTTAATTTTGAAGTTTTTCAGGCAATGAGCGATCCGCCTTTAAAAGAATGCCCCAAATGCAACAAGGAAATCCGCAGGCTTATTTTTGGCGGAGCTGGCGTTATTTTTAAAGGTTCAGGTTTTTATGTTACCGACAAGGGAGCCAAATCCGCTTCGTTGCAAAAATCTGAGGGCGCCAGCAGCGGCTCTCCATGCTCCACTTGTCCTTCTGGGGGTGAAGCCGGAAAGTGTCCAGCTGCTGCCGAAAAAGCAAAACCCGAATCTAAGTCGGCATAAATGTTCTCAGGCAAACCTAAATCTATGGTGTAAAATTGAAAAAGAAACCGCGTTTTTTTTGTGATAATTGCGCTCAGGAGGTAGGCAGCGAAGTAAAATCCTGCCCAAATTGCGGGCGTTATTTTGCCTCTGTTCGTTGTCCTTCCTGCGGTTATTCCAGCGAAGACAGAATGTTCAAAAACGGCTGCCCCATGTGCGGCTACTCATCCGCTCCGCCTCCCGCTTTCAATGCAAAAAACCAAATCAAAAAAAATAGGCAGTTTTACCCAAAAAACATTCAATCAGAGCCAAAACCATTTGTAACTTTTATCGCTATTGGAATTGCATTACTTGCTATTATTGCTCTTTTTTCCTATTTAATAACAAAGTAAATTCTAAGAAATAACAGGAACTGTGACTAAAAACTGAATCCCCTTGCCGTTTTCGGAACGCAGCTTAATTGAGCCTTTTATTTCTTTTAAGCGATCGCGGACAAGGTTTAAACCAATACCGCGGCCAGCATGCATTCCTTCGGTTTCCGAAGTGCTAAAACCAGGTGCAAATATTACTTTTGTCAATAAATCCTTGTTTCCTGCATTTTCTTTTTCGATTATTTTACGGCTTAATGCTTTTTCGCTGATTTTTTTATAATCCAGGCCATTTCCGTCATCCGAAAGCCTTATAACAACATTGTTACGATCTTTTGACATATTGATCGACAGTTTGATTATACCGGCCTCTTTTTTGCCTTTTGCTTTCCGGTCATCTGGCATTTCTATACCATGCACTGCCGAATTACGGATAAGCTGCATGACAATTTCTTTAACAACGTGTTTAGGACATCTTTCGACAGCTTCATCATCAACGTCATCTGCAATAAAGTCTATTAATTTGCCTTGATCATCAGCGGCTCTGGCTGCAGTTTTTTGAAAGGAATTCACCAGCACCTTTACATGTTGTCTATCGTCTACAGTGCTGCCAACATAGGTCTGCAATTTTTCTAATATTTCGCCAAAACCTTCTTTTTCGTAGAATATTTTTTCTATATCCATAGCCAGGTCCAGCATATCTGCAAACGGAATTTCTTCTTCTGCTTCGCGCAATTTTTTTATTTTTGATTCTAGATTATGTACTTTATTGCCAAAAACAGATAACCCTAAAATTACTGCATTGGATTTTATGGCATGTACGGATTGATATATTTTTACCAAAACTTCCTGTGTTGACAATGAATCGTTTTTCTGGGTTTGTTCGATTAAAGTGAATTCATATTCCATGTCATTCATGAAATCGCTAAACACACTTGGCTGAACTTTTATAAATTCAAAAACAGACTGCATTTCATCATGCCTGCGGGCTTCTTCTTCGGCCAGTTTTTTCTGCAGTTCCACTCTTGTTGTAATATCGTAGACTGTTACCAGAACAAATACTTCACCGCGTTCGCGTTCAATTGTATCAAATGCACACTGGAAAACCTTTCTGTCTCCGGTACTTTTGTTAACATAATAAAGTTCTTCCAATGGATTAATATCATCCAGCATTTCTTTATCATAACTACGCTCGACAACCATTCTAAAGTATTCTCTTATGGAATCAAGATTGCTGGAAGTAACTGAATCTGCAATTATATCTGTAAATAATTTGCCTACAAGTTCAGTATTCACCAGCATCTCTTCCAGATACCTTGAATAATGATCTTGAATAACATAATTTTTATCCATAAAGAAAAGACCAATCTGCATACTGTCTTTCATGGCGGCAATTTCATCACGTTCTGCAAGATGAGTCATGTCATATAAACTAATTAGAGTATCGCCCCTGTCTCCAGCCAATTTGTGCGATGTCACTTTAAAATATCGTTTTTGCGCGTCTAATGTAAATTCCCAATCTCCGGTATAATGTTCTTTTTCCTTTAACAATTTTCCTGCATATACCTTTAAGCTTCTTCCGGGAAAAAGATCAATCAGGGGACGTCCCTGAACCAATGTATGATCACCTACATTGCCCAGCATAGCCAGAGTTTTACTTGCATAAATAATTTTATTATACTCATCTACAATAGCAACATAATTTTCTGTAGTAGCAAGAAGATCCATAAATGACTGTTGATGTTGAGCAGCTTTATCAAGCTGTATTGTCGCAACACTGGTTAGTATCAGCATAATTATGGAAGCAAACAAATAATAAGCCCAATTAATTAATAAAAATGACAAAAGTATACTTTGTCCGCCAATGGGAAAACCAAGCAGGATTAATAAACCAATTAATATATGATTAAATACTATAAAACCCAGACTTCCGGCAAAATGTGAATATATACAGCTAATTGCAGTAATAATAAGACAGATAAAAAAGTAATGATCAGCATGCCAACCATGTAAAATCATCAACAATGTATAATAAATTAATAAAACAAATGGAATGTTAAATGCCATTTTATAACGAAGTATCGATTTTCTAATAATGGAAATAACAACAAACAGGGCTAAAAGCGTTAAGACTCCAAAAGCGTAATAATCTTTTTCTCTGTTATTTAACAGTGATTCAATAATGTATCCAGCGCCCAGAAAGACCACCAGCAAAATCGAAGCAGTGTTTGCAAGTCTTCTTATTTTTACCAGATTTGTTTTTTTTTCTGCCATAATTATACCATCCTTAAAGAGCTGAAAGCTCGCCTATTGGATAGGATAAACCTTCTGGCACTACAAATTGTATTGCGTGGTTGACTACATTCAAGTTGATGTTAGTATCCTGAATATACTCGTTATCCATCTGCATCCACATTTGATCGCTGGAATGAACAGTTATTCTTTTCCCCTGAACAAAAATACAATTTTTAGGACGTTTTCCTGCACAATATTTTCTTATGGAAAAAAGTGTTTTTATGGGATTTGATGCCTTAATTAGGGCGATATCCAAAAGCCCATCAACAGGCGACGCATGTGAAACACCTGTTCTTTTTCCGTTAAAGTACGGACTGTTTGCAATGTGAATAAAACTGTAATTTCCCGAGTATTCTATATTATCAATTACAACATTGTACTTTTTGGCGGCATATTTTTTATTAAATGCCAAAATTATATTACTAAAGAAAGATAATAGTTTTGAAAATACAGCAAAACTGTTCATGTTTAAATTAGATTTAAGCTCTTTTATTTTTTTTGATACGGCAGTATTCATCCCTATACTACAGGAACTTAACGCGTAATTTACTCCCCATCTGATTATGTCCGTTGGAAGCGCATCAGAATTTATCAGAGTTTTAACATCTTTAAAACCATCCGCTTTTTCACCCCCGAAGATTTTAAGGAAATCATCTGTATCTCCGTATGGAATCGTCGCAAGCTGCATGTTGGGAAAAAGGGCTACAGTATTTAAACAATCAAAAAATATTTCTTCTCCGCCAACTGCATATATCCTGACAATATCACCGGGTTTGGCCTTTTCCGCTTCTTCCTGAATTATAACAATAGCATTTCTTCTGTAACGTGAAAATTGAACCGAAAAATCCACCATTTCCTGAGTTCTAAAATATTGACCAATGGTGTCAATAATAGCATCCATTTTCCATTGTTGTGAATAAAAAGCCTTTGGATCAAACAGGAAAACATGCTTCATTGATTTCTCCTGATTATTATGTGTTTTCCACTTCTATTGCTACCATCAGATGAAAAACATCATTATCAAATACCTTATGTGGAATACAGAGAACACGCGTTTGCTTGCCCGGCCATGTTATTGAGTATTCCTTTCCTTTGACAATAGTCGGAATAGAAATTACGATCTTGTCTCCATTCGGCACTTTTGGTTTGATGTTTCCAGAAATGATATTGTTTATTTCGCCAATCGCGTCGACTACATCTGCGTCGATTTCTGTATGCGTATCTCCGGTAAGCAAACCTGTTATTTTAGTCGCTAATTCAGTCTTCATGGAAATAATAACCGCGCCTTTTACCGCTCCGGAAAGACCGATTATAACCGAAATATCCCAATCAACATCATCTTCTGTGTCCAGAAAATGCGGATGTCTGGGAGTTACCTCTATGCCAACAAACTCTCTAAAAGTATTGATGCAAACGTCGACCACTGGTTCAATGTATTCTTGTAATTCTACTATCATTTTTATATCCTGAATAAACGTAATTTTGCTAATTTGCTTTTAAATAAATCCAGCTTGATTGGTTTTGTTATATAATCAGTGGCTCCGTGTTTTAACGCTTCGATAACATTAAACTTGGCCGCTTCACTGGTTACCATTATTATGGGCAAATCTTTATATTGCTCCATTGCCCTCACCTGCTTTAGAAATTCAATTCCCGATAATCTTGGCATATTCCAGTCGAGCAGCACAAGATCAACCGTTTGAGCATAAAGGAGCGATAATGCCTCCTCACCATCCTTGGCTTCAATAAAGAAACATGTTGTGTCCACATTCGAAAAGACACCTTTTACAGTGTTTCTCATAATTCTGGAATCGTCAACTATTAGTATTGTAACACCCGCAGACATTTAATCTCCTTTATATATTAATGATAACACACAATGAAAAAAAAAGAAAGTGTTTTTTTAATTTTTTTGTGATTTTTCTAGCCGCCATGAAATAGTCCAATTCCACTTCTCCGGAAAATCAAGAGAAGCAGCTCTTAAACTCAACCTCCCCTGTTTAAAACGAATTGCCATAGATATGGAAAAATCCCAAATGTCCTCTTTTTCCGGAAAAAAAGCTGCTCCAATTCTTGATCTAAACTGATAGTTTTGCGGCGACCAATACAATTCGCAATTTGCCGCAAAGCTGTCCCTGTGAAATGAATTATCAAAAGGGATTGGATACAGATATGGGGAAAACCCGGATGTTCCTTTAATTGTCCCTGTAAAGGTCATCCTGAGAGGGCTGTTTGTAGTTAAACCATTGATATTAAACCCAAAAGAGCCCGAATAACTATCGCTAATTTGTAATGGGTTCACCGCATTTCTATCCGCAGAAAGGGAAATCCTTGTAAATCTAATTGGAAAGCTGGCAGCAGTCCGGTTAGCCGGGACTGCCGGAAAACGGTAATAAAATCCGGTTGAACTTCGATTAAACTCCTCGCCAAAACCGTTTGAGCGCAATACCGTATTTAACCTTAACAGCGAAGTTGATCTGCCTCTCCATTCGATTTTGGCTGCGTTTCGGAAACCTTCGCTAAGGTTTACTCCGTCTCTGTTTACGAACCGCCCTCCGGCTCCATCGGCGGCAAAAGAAACAGCCAATGGACGCGCCCTCCTTCCTGCGGACAAAAGCGGTGTAAAAGTGACACCCAAATTACAGTAAATATCCTCTCCCCAGCCAAAAGTTTCCGACAAGGCAAAATCCGAACTTAAAGCGAAAGCCGGATTGGCAAAATGTAAACCGGCGGCATACAGATGGAACTCCCGCTCAGGAAGGCGCGGCGGGTCGGAAAACCATGTTGTGATTCTTGTAACAGGAAGCGTTCTGCTGGTATAAAAACCTTCCAACAGCAGACTATTTGAATAAGCCGGATTTGTCTTATTGGAAAAGACAAAGTTCAATCCGCCCGAAAAAGCAGGAGCTATATCTTCCACTTGAGTTTGAGCGCAGACAAAACTCCTTAGTTTGACACTTGGGTGCAAATCCAAAAACGGGCTGGACAAGTACAGGTAAACTTCATCTTCTCTGGTACTAGAGGAGGTTATTCGCAAGTCGGCCATTAGAGGTCTGTGGTTTTCTGCATATGGCGGCGAGCGAAGCCATACATTACGGATTCTTGCCGGCAGCCCCCATTCATCAATCACGCCATAAAGCAAACGTGAACCGGTTGGCCTGTGATACAAACCTCCCGTAAAATGGGTAATCGCTTTTTCGGGTTCCCCCCAGGGCGGATTCCATTGATACGTTTCAAGATCGAATTTCATTGGACGTCTGTCAAGAATCTGGGTACGCATCATTAATCCAGCAGGGAGTAAATGCAGCCGGAATTCCCCCCGGTTATGAACATTCCTGTTTTCCTCCCACGATCCGCTCCAGAGCAAATTCCAGTTAAAAAGGGGCTGAGCCGGTTTCTCCGGCGTTTTTGCCTGACCACTTGCCAAAATAGCCAGGCCGCACAAAAAGGCGGCAATTAAAATTGGTTTTTTCATACCCTATATATGGGGTGCACATGCGTGGCGCTTGACCGAAAAGCAGAAATATTTACAAAAAGTTTACCTGGGAATCCATTGGATGGGGTTTAGCGTGTATTGATCTAGTGCAACAATCATTTTATCATTAAAAACATGGATTTGGAACAAGAAGAAGCGCTGTATGAATTTCTGGAAAATGTAACCGAGCCTTTTACTTTGGATGATATTACCCTCTATGTGCAGATCACAGGGAAAAAACGTAATAGAAAGCTGGCAGCAGAGATTGGCAATTATCTGGAATTACGAAAAATTGCGTTCAGGCAGGATAACCGCCATTGGGTTTCCAGGCGAACGTGTTTTGAATCTGCTGTTTTTACGATTACTCCTTCCAGACTGGAATTGCTTAACGGTATACTGATTCCAGGCCACCGGTGTATTCCATTTGCGAATCCTTTAATAATGCCTCACCGGTATAAGTTTTTCTGGAAGGGAAAACCTGTGCCGGTAACAACTACAGAAGCTCCGCCCGAAGAACTGTATCCCTATTACTGTCTTTTTGGAGAGGAATTTGCTCCACAGTATATTGCCAGAGATAATCCGGAAAATGAAGAAGCATTTAATGCAGACCCGTACGAAGATCCGCCGGAAGTTTCGATTCATACTATGGACATGCGTTTAATCTACAGAGAGAGTGCTTTTGTTCCGGGTGATCGTTTTGTTGTTCGTACTTTAAACTGGAAAGAATGCAGTTTTGAATTGACAAAAGCAGGAAGGGAAAAATGGCCTCATGCCGAATTGGATAAATGGCTTGAAGTTGCCGAAAATGGTTTTGAGGACAGCTTTGCTTTTCTTGGACCCGGAGCCAGCATGGAAGAACAGTTTGCTTTTGCATACTGGTATGGCGGTAAACGAATGAGAGAAATCCCTTCTTATTCACTTGAAGAATTTATTTTTGAAAAAACCAATCGTGTAGATACTGTGCCTTACGGTATTGAGACACGCTGCTGGTTTGCAGGAAAAGAAATTCCAGACGAAAAAGCCTTGCAGAATATTTCTGTTCCGCCGGACATAACTTTTATAGAAAGTCTTTTATTAAATATTGGTATTCCTGTTTCGGAATTTGTCATTCTTGCATATATCAAAGATGCATTTTTCCGTAATGATAACGATGTAGAAAGTATTATTAACCGCCTTGCTCCGCCTGTTGTGAATGTTAATGAAGCCGAACGGGAATTGTTAATAGAGTTTATTTTAGAAAACATGGAAGAATTTTATCAGGGTTACTCTCCATTTATAGATCGAAATACCGGACTTCTAAGACAGCGTGTTGCGGAATTACATACTGCAGTTATTGAACTTTCTGTTAAGCTTCAGAATGAGCTTTTGCAAAATGGAAAAATCGAAGCGCAAACAGAATTTGCGGCATGGCTGCCTAAACATACATTTATCGTACTTTCCCAGATACAGGGACATGCGGCAGCTTTACTTGAAGATCTTGCATTTGATGAATCTCCCCCGGAATCCGATGTTATTGCTATGGATAATTCATTGGACAGTATGATCGACACATATGCTGATATTAAAGAGCTTATACGCACCGGTATGGAAAATTTTAGACGGAGTAATCTTACCGTAATTCACGGCGGCAAGACATCAAACTGGCGTGGACAGTTATGGCGGATGATACAAATAAGCATTGTAAGTCTTGATGTCTGGCGGCGGGCGATCATTTCGCATGAATGCACAATGGAAGAACTTCATCAATTAATACGCATTGGAATGGACTGGAGCGGAAGCCTGCGTTTCCGTTTTTACTGCGAAACTCCAGGCGGCGGCAAAGAATATCTGCATGATAAAATCAAGTTGGGTGACATTAATTTTCGCGGCAAAAAAGAAATTGTTTATGAATACGCAAAATGGACTGTAAAAGTTATTATTATGTCTTCGTATCAGCCTGCAAATATAGAAAAAACCCGCTTTATTGCAGGAGACGGCGCAGCTCCTCCCGAAAATCTCGATGGACCGCGGCATTTTAAAAGACTGCAAGCTGTGCAGCATATTTCAAAACAAATACCTCAGCCAGAATTTGGATTGGAGTTTGTACCAGACGTTTTTAATCTGGAAAAGATGAATCATAAGCTGCATGAGTTCTTCCCTGGCATTACTGTTGACACAAATTAAAATATTATTATATAATGCCTGTAAAAGACAACAAAGGAGAGTTTTATGAAAAGTTTGAGAATTCTTGGGGCTATTCTTATAATTGCAATAGTTCCGGTGATTATGCTCGGCTGCAGCAGAAAAAGCACAACTTCTACGCTGCTGGAATCCACTAGTTCTATGGAAAATCTGTTTGGTGATCTTGATTTTCAGTCATTATCCAATGATTCCATTGACTCCATCCAGGATGCTTTAGGAGCATTAGAAGCCGCTCAGGGACTTCTGGATATTGCTTCAAGCATACAAGTACCTGACGTATCCGTTGAAGATGCTTTAAGAGCATTGGAAGCAACACAAGGATTGCTGGATATGGCTTCACAGATATCGCCTGATATCTCTATCCAGGATGCACAAAGAGCTGCTGAAGCTGCTGCAGCCGCTGCTGCCGCCGCAGGGGCTCTTGGAAACCTCCCCAGCTTTGGATTCTAATCACCACAACCCCGCTTAAAAAGCGGGGTTCACACCCTCTAAGATCTTGCTAACTCAATACACTTGGTAATACACACCTCGGCGCATTTTCCGCACTTTTGTTTATCGTTAAAAAGCTTGCATTTTTGATGATCGATTTTTGCAAGGTTGTTTTCTATTACGATGGCTTCGCCAGGACATTCTTTTACACATTTGGTGCAGCCAATACAGCCGAATGTACATTTTTTTCTTACAACAGCGCCTTTTTCGATATTCTTGCATGCAACGAATACTGATATACCGGCATCCTCTATCGAAATTAACTTGTTGGGGCATGATTTTACACATAAAGAACAGCCATTGCATAGTTCTTTGATGATCCGTGCAAGACCGTCTTCCATGCAGATGGCTTTACACGGACAGACTTTTTGACAATCACCGTAGCCAAGACATCCGTATGCACAAGCGTTTTCTCCGCCAAAAAGCGGTTTCGCAGCTTCGCAGGTTTTAATGCCAAAGTAGTCCATTTTTTTCTGCCTGGCTTTTTGATCGCCAGCACAGGTAACTACAGCAACTTTCTGCTCGATACTTCCTGCCTCAACACCCAGAATTGTACTGATTTGTGTTAAAAGTTCTGCGCCGCCTGGGGTGCAAAGATTGGCTTTAACATTTGCATCTGCAATGAGAGCTACAGCATAACCGGAGCATCCCGGGTAACCGCATACACCGCAGTTTACACCCGGCATTGCTGCTGTTAGTTTTTCAACACGTTCATCGATTTGAACGTGCATAAGTTTAGATGCAACACAGAGAATAATAGCCAGAATAGCGCCCAAAGCTGTGACCGAAAAAACCGCAATAAGAATTGCATTTATTGTAGTTGAATCCATAATTATTTAGTCCCTCCGGAAATTTTGCTGCAAGTAGCTGCCGAAGGACAGCCTGTACACCCAAATTCTTTTCTTTTGATGGCTTTTCCTTTTGATACCTTGTTCACAACTGCTATCAGAATTCCAAAAACGATAAACCCGCCGGGAGCCATAATCAGAATTGGAGCATTAAAATCAATAAGGACAGGCAGTTCCAAACCAAACCATTTTCCGCTGCCGAATATTTCTCGTATCGATGCCATGGCAGCAATTGCAATTGTAAAACCAGCACCCATACCCAGTGCGTCAAGGATAGAATCAACAATAGGGTTTTTTCTTGCGAAAATCTCTGCACGGGCAAAAATAATACAGTTGACTGTTATCAGCGGCAGAAAAATCCCCAGCGCCATGTATAACGGGTATGCATAAGCTTCGATAATCATTACTGTAAGCGTTACAAACCCTGCGATAAAAACAATAAAACATGGAATACGTACTTTGTCTGGAATGATTTTTCTAAGCAAGGCAATCGAAACATTTGCACCTAACAAAACAAATGTAGTTGCTATTCCCATTCCAATTGCGCTGGAAACCTCCATGGAAACTGCCAACAACGGACATATACCCAACATCGAAACCAATACAGGGTTTTCTTTTATTAACCCGCGATTTAAAATGGAGATTTTATTCATCATAAACCTCTTGATCTCTGAGATCAAAATCTCTGAGACTTCGATCTCTGGCAGTTACCATCTCAAATGCAACAAGCGCATCCCGCATGGCATACTTTAATGCATTGGAAGTAATTGTCGCTCCTGTTATAGCATCGATCCCTTCGATGCCGGCTGAGTCCTGCCCCCAAAATTTACCTAAATGAGATTCGTTAAAGACCATGTTATAAAATGATACTGTTTCTGTGTGGGACAAAACTATAGCAATAGTATCATTATCAGTTTTAGGTTCTATTATCCTTCCATTCATATCAATTCCGCAAAGCAATCTCATGTTTTCTCTGCCGTATCCTCTTATGGATATCGCAAATATAAAACCGGCATCATTTGTTGCTCTGTAGATATCTGAGATCGTTCTGGGAAACCCTGGTTCTGAGCGAAAGACTTCGATTTCTGAATCTCCAAATTCAATTCCCTCCCCCATAATACTTATTTTTTGCTCTAACGCACGTTCCCTGGCAGCTTCAATTATTATAGGTTCAGTAATACTGTTTACGATTGCAAGAGCGCCGGAAACAATAAGACAAATAAACAACAGTACAACTATCGGTATAATATAATCTTTTTTTACGCTCACGACTTAAGACCTCCTAAGGCTTTTTTATAAGAAATTTTATTAATAAACGGAACAAACATATTCATTAAAAGGATTGCAAAAGATACACCTTCCGGGTAACTTCCGTAAAGCCTGATTAATACGGTAAACAACCCGCAGCCAATGCCAAAAATAGCGCGCCCCAAATTTGTCTGCGGAGTGGTAACATAATCCGTTGCCATAAAAATAGCGCCCAGAAACAACCCGCCGGTTAAAAGATGAAAGACACTAAAATTTAAATCAAAACCGCCCATCAATAGCGTTAAAACAAAAACAGTTGCGATAAATGAAACAGGCGCATGCCATGTTATTACCCGGCGGAATAAAAGGTATAAACCGCCAAGCAAAAGGGCAAGTTCGCTGGTTTCGCCAAGACAGCCGCCGTGTATACCAACAAACAAGTTAAATGTCGTTGGCAGAGTATAAGCTTCACCTCTGAACATATGCAGAAGATGTACAAGCGGCGTTGCACCGGTAATAGCGTCCAATGCTTCGCCTTGCGGCACAACCAGTGTTGTCAGCGTATTTGGGTTAACCCATGTTGTCATCGCTATTGGGAATGCAAGAAACATTACAACACGGGCGGCAGCCGCAGGATTGGCGAAATTCTTTCCAAGTCCGCCAAAGAGCTGTTTGATAAGGATTATTGCCACAAAGCACCCAAAAATTGCCTGCCAAAGAGGTATCGTTACGGGCAAATTGTAAGCAAGCAGTATACCGGTTAATGCTGCCGACAAATCGCCGACAGTGTTTTTACGTTTTAATAGTAATTCATAAACCCATTCAAAGAAAACACATGCGACAATACAGACGCCGGTTACAAGCGCAGCCCTTGGGCCAAATACCCAAACAGCAACGGCAAGGGCGGGACACAATGCGATAATTACATCAAACATAATACGGTTTGTCGTTATCCTGTCCCGTATGTGAGGCGCAGGTGAAACTACCATATTTAAATTCAAGCTCATTATTTCGCCTCCTTTTGTTTTAAAGCTTGTTCATAGTTCCATAAAATATCTTTTGATAATATCATAACCTGTACAAGCGGCCTTTTTGCAGGGCAGGTAAATGCACAGCATGCACATTCGGCGCACATATTTACTTTGAATTTTTGAAGCAATTCCGGTTTTTTAAGTTCAAAAGCATTTTCGATATACGGCGGCATCAAACTCATTGGGCATTGCGTAATACATCGTCCGCATTTTATACAAGCAGATGGCTCCGGCGGCACTGCATCTTTTGCCGAAAAAGCAATTATAGCATTTGTGATTTTTACGATTGGGATTTCCAGGTTTGGAATTGCCATACCCATCATGGGGCCGCCAAGGGTTACTTTTTTTACATTGTCATTGAGCTTTCCATCAGAAACCAATCCGCCGATGTATTCAAAAATATCGCGAACAGGAGTGCCGATAGGCGCTATCACATTTTTGGGATTTTTGACTGCCGATCCGTCCACAGTAATGCACTTGGTAATCAGAGGGTGTCCTGTTTTAATGTACTTGGCAAAAGTGGCAACAGTCGTGCAATTTACAACGATACACCCGACATCCGGCAAACGTCCGCCTTCCGGCACAATACGCCCCGTAACATTGTACACAAGTACTTTTCGCTCTCCCTGCGGATACAAAGATGGAAGCACACGGACAGACACTTTTGTCACCCCATCGACTTCCATTTGAGCGCAAAGGGCTTTTAATTTTTTGATAGGCTCCGGTTTGTTATCCTCGATGCAGATAATGATATCCTTGGGTTTAAGGTATTTCTTCATGAGCAAAACACCATTCCAAACATGATCGGTATCATCTACCATTGTTCTGGTATCGGAAGTGATGTACGGCTCGCACTCTGCCCCGTTAACCAAAATATAATCGAGCTTTTGCGTTTCTTTTAGCGTAAATTTTGGCGCTGTAGGATACCCCGCGCCGCCAAGCCCAACAACCCCCGAATTTCTGACAGCTTCCAAAAATTCTTCAAGGTTTGTTACCTGCGGCGGAGTTATTCCCTCCCAGGGGGTTTGGTTTCCATCCGAAGTTATCGTAATTGTAACAGCCCTTTTCCCTGTAATGCTGTCTGTTGTATCGATGCTTTTTACAGTGCCGGACACGCTGGCATGTACCGGCGATGAGACAAACCCCTCGGCTTCTCCGATAATTTGCCCTACTTTGACATAATCGCCTACAGCAACAACAGGATTTGCCGCTTTGCCGGCATGCATGGACATCGGCAGCCTGACTTCCGCCGGAACCGGTAAAACTTCTGGAACATTGGAAGCTGTGTTCTTTAGATGCGGTGCATGAACTCCGCCAACTTTACTCATTTAAATAAATCTCCTTTTGCTTAAAAAACTTGTTTTAAAATTTATTTTTATCCCAAGCCGGCTTTTCGGCGTGTATAAACGTCATAGAAGACTGCAAGAATAAGAACTAGTGCCTTTACTACATATTGGGAATGAGGACTCATGTTCATTAGTATCATACCATTGTTGATGGCAGCCATTACAAGACCGCCGACAATAACTCCGATTACAGAACCAATCCCTCCGCCGGCAGAAACACCGCCGATATAACATGCTGCAATTGTGTCTAACTCAAAGAGATTACCGGCTTGAGGTAAAGCGCTGTTCATATAACCGGTAGAAACAACAGCGGCAAGGCCGGAAAGTCCACCCATAAAACAAAAAACGATAAAAGTTACGAATTCCGAGTTAATACCAGAAAGTTTTGCCGAACGGGGATTCCCGCCGACAGCATAAATATACCTTCCCAAAACAGTTTTATTTAAAATAAAATGAAAGATAAAAATCGTGACGCCTAAAACAAGCACCACAATAGGGAGACCGCGTGAACGTGCAAAACGATCAGCAAGACCAAGTACCAGAATACTGATTATTGCCAATTTGGCAATAAATAGTGATTGCGGTATAACTTCAAAACCATTGTTTATTTTTTTTCTGCGGCTCAGAATTTCTATCATGCAATAAGTTATCAGTAATAAAATTGCAAAAACAAAGGCCATTGGAAAATAAGGGCCTATCTTACTGGTTTGCATTATTTCGTCCAGAATTCCGGTAGAAAAAAGCGAGTAATCGTTGTCCCTAAGACTTACCGGAGTAACCCTTGTAACAATATACGTCAGCCCCCGGAAAAGCAGCATACCAGAAAGCGTTACAATAAATGCCGGCATTTTCCCATAAGCAATCCATGCCCCCTGATAAGCGCCGATTGCAACTCCAATCAGTATCGAGAGCAAAACAGTAACCGGCATGGGAGCGCCGGTATTATAAATCATGGCGCTTAATGCGCCGACAAAAGCACACACCGAGCCAACCGAAAGATCAATATTCCTGGTAATAATTACCATCACCATACCAATGGCCAGAATTAATACATAACTATTCTGAAAGAAAATATTAATAAAATTACGCGGGTAAAAATTTACACCACCGGTCAGCGGAGCAAAGATAATCATGATTAACACCAGAACAATAAACATGGAATAATTTCTGATGTTGTTTTTTATCAAGGTTCTTACATCCGTTGTATGAATTAATTTGTTATTCATAAATTCTCCTTATCCTACTAACGCTAAATGCATTATTTTTTCCTGGGTTGCTTCGTTTTTGGGGAGTTCCCCTTTTATCCTTCCTTCGTTCATAACATAAATTCTGTCCGCCATACCCAGAGCTTCGGGCAGCTCAGAACTTATCATTATTACACTCTTGCCTGCAGCAATCATGTTATTTAAAATACCATATATTTCTGTTTTAGCGCCAACATCAATACCACGTGTAGGTTCATCAATAATGAAGATTTCGGGGTTTGCCATTAATGCCTTGCTTAATACAACTTTTTGTTGGTTACCGCCGGAAAGATTACGCACAAATTGGTTTATTGACGGCGTTCTTATGTTCATATCTTTACGATAGCGCTCTGCTTCCTTTATTTCCTTTTGATTATTAATTACCCCGAACTTTGAAATTTTTCCCAAACTGGCATGGGTAATATTTGTTTTTATATCCTGGATCAAAACCAACCCCAGGGTTTTACGATCTTCGGAAACATAACCAAGCCCGATATTGATCGCAGCACGAGGTCTCTTTAGTTTGGTTTTTTTGCCATTGATAAACAACTCACCTTCACTGCGATAACCATAAGAATTGCCAAAAAGACTCATCATTAATTCCGTGCGTCCTGCACCCATCGGGCCGCAAAATGCAAGGATTTCGCCCCTGCGCAAGTAAAACGAAACGTTATTTACAACTTTTATTTTATGGAAGTCGGGATGATAAATCGTCCAGTTTTTTACTTCCATTACAGTTTCGCCGGGAGAGGATTTCCGTTCTGGAAAACGATGTGTCAAATCCCGGCCTACCATATCCTTGATTATCATGTCTTCGGTAAGATTGTCAGCTTTTACATCGTATGTACTAATGGAACGGCCGTCGCGCAGAATAGTAACGGTATCTGCAACTTTTAAAACTTCGTTTAATTTATGGGAAATTATCACAGAAGTAATACCTTGGCGTTTAAATTCCAAAATTAAGTCAAGGAGCTTTTCGCTTTCGTCATCATTCAGTGAAGATGTTGGCTCATCAAGAATGAGCAGCTCCGCTTTTTTGGAGAGGGCTCGGGCAATTTCAACCAGCTGTTGTTTTCCTACACCAAGTTTACTTACGACAGTTTCCGGCGGCTCGTTAAGACCCACTATTTCCAAATAATGTTTGGATTCTTTTATGTATTTATTCCAGTTTATTATTCCAAATTTGGTATCCATGTGGCCAAGAAAAATATTTTCATAAATTGACAAATACGGACTAAGTGCCAATTCCTGATGAATAATGGCAAGACCTTCATTTTCGCTGTCTTTGACACTATTATAGTTTGTCTCGCGTCCCTTAAAATAAATTTTACCTTCATAACTGTTTCTTGGATAAACGCCGGAAATACAGCTAGTCAGCGTAGATTTACCGGCACCATTTTCTCCACACAGTGAATGGATTTCACCCTTTTTTATTTTTAGACTTACATTCTCAAGAGCTCTAACCCCCGGGAAATCCTTGGTTAGATTTTTAATTTCTAAAATATATTCGCTCATGCAACCTCAAAAAAGGGGACTAGAGTTAATCTCTAGTCCCTGGTGTTGTCCTGAAACTTTAATTTCCAAACAACTTCCTTAAATCGATTATCTCATTATCTGAGCCGCTTCATCCTCGCTAAAGAATCCTGCATCCACCGGAACATTAAGATTATCTCTTGTTATCAGGATGGGATCCAGAAGCAGAGTATTTACATAACCGGTTCCTGTAAAGCCAATCTCGCTGAGTTCGCCTTCGGCGAGTATTGTACCGGGAACATCAACCGCTGTTCCACTGAGCAACTGATCAGCCAGTATGATGGCTGCGGCAGCCAAAAGAGCTGTATCTTTGAAAACTGTACTGTACTGCTCGCCGTTTTTGATGGACATTATGGAATCAAACTCCGCATCCTGTCCCGTTACAACCGGGAGTCTTGCATGATATCTGGCATCTGCTCTAAGAGCTTCGATGATGGCGCGGCCCAAAGTGTCATTGGGTGCCAATACCGCATCCAGAACAACAGCGCGGGCATCACCAATCAACAGGCCTTCCATGCGGGCTTTCGCAATATCAGCTCTCCAGCCTTCGGTAGCGATCTGCTGGAAAGCAGGTTCGCTATAATGCCTTGGGAATGGACCGGCAACTGTCAAAACACCTCTTTCGATATGGGGAAGGAGAACATCCATTGCACCCTGGAAGAAGAAGTTTGCGTTCGCATCGGTTGGTGAACCGGCAAACAAGGCAATGTGTCTGGGGGATGCAGCAGTACCTGCATCTAAATTTAACCCATCTACAATACTCTGCCCCTGAAGCTGGCCGACTTTGTAGTTGTTAAACGTGATGTAATAGCCATAGTCATGGGTACCCTGGATAATGCGATCATAAGCAATTACGATTGCACCTTCCCGGCTGGCCTCGGCAACTGCTGAACCAACACCATCATTGATGTTGCCGATAATCAGCGCCTTTGCTCCCTGAGTCAGGAAGCTCGAAACTTGTTGATTCTGTATTCGTTGGTCGGCATCTGCCCACTGGACTTCGGCGCGGTAACCTCTTGTTACTGCTTCGTCTCTAAGTGAATTGCCGTCTTTTACCCAGCGTAATACGTGAGTTTCGGGCATAGCAATGCCAATCAAGGTTCCTGCATCTCTTTTACAACCAGCAAAAAAAGAAGCAGCCAGCAGCAAAACGATAAGAATCGCTACAATTTTCCTCATAATTTTCCTCCAAATATGATTTTTTCTATCGTTATATTATGACATATTATCCTGAATCTGGCAAGAACTTAAAGTACAAGAAACCATTAAAATATGGTTTTAACTGAATATCTGGCACTATTCACAAAAACAACAAATCAATATAATAAACCATGCCCAAAATCGAAGTAAACGAAGAAGTTTTTTATACACTTGCAGGCCGTCCCGGCGGATGGTCCAGCAGAGATGAATTCGAAGAAGCGCTGGTTTGCGCTAAAGCCGAACTAGACGAAGATAGCGATAAAAGCCTGCCGGTAAATGAACGTACGCTGAAAATCGAGTTAAATGATACAAACCGCCCCGATCTTTGGGGGACAGCCGGATGCGGCCGTCAATTGCGGATATACCACAGCGGCAAAAAACCTGTTTACGATTTCTTTTCGCGCACAGGGGACAAAAAAAAAGCAGCGTGCAAAGTAAAAGTTGAAACAAGCGTCCAACAAATACGTCCTTACATTGCCGGGTTTATTGCCCGCGGTAAAGCCATAACAGATCCGATGCTGCGTGATATGATCCAAACACAGGAGAAACTCGCATGGAATTTCGGGCGTAAGCGGCGAACCTTTTCGATGGGGATTTATCGTATTTCGCTTATCAAATGGCCTATTACCTACAAAGGCGTTGACCCCGATTCCGTTTCCTTTGTACCTCTTGCAGCGGAAGAACACGGTTTGCCCTCAAGCCCAATAACAATGCGAGAAATCCTTAAGCAGCATCCAAAGGGCAGAGAATTTGCCTTTACACTGGAAGACAAACCGCTCCACCCGCTTCTGATAGATTCGCAAGGCCTTATCCTGTCGTATCCGCCAATCATCAATTCAAATGATTTGGGTGCGGTACAGGTTGGCGACAGCGAAATTTTTGTAGAACTTACCGGCACGGAAATGCCAATAATGAACCTTGCCACATCGATTGTTGCCTGCGATCTTGCAGATAACGGTTTTACAATCGAACCTGTCGAATTTGAATACGAATTTGATACGCCCTTTGGAAGAAATATAGTCACTCCGTATTATTTTCAGGAGCCTGTCTTTTGTTCCCTCTCAAGAATCGAAACATTCCTTGGCGAAAAGCTGAATGCCGGTGAATGTGTGTCAGCTCTTGAACGTATGGGCGTAACTGCAGAAAAGGCAGAGGACACTGAACGGGGACAAAAGGAAAAAACTCAGGGAGTTCGCGTTTATCCCCCCGAATACCGCAACGACTTCCTTCATGCTGCCGATGTAACCGAAGACGTGATGATAGGCCGTTCACTTGGCTCGTTCAAACCACAGCGGCCTGCTGATTCAACTGTGGGAAGGCTTTTGCCAATTACACTTTTCAGCCGGCAGATCAAAGAACTTTTTATCGGGCTTGGTTATCAGGAAATGATCTACAATTATCTGGGCTCCCGCAAAGACCTGGTAGAAAATATGCGCGGCGACGGTTCAAGGATAATCCGCATCTTTAACCCGATGACCGAAAATTACGAGTATGTGCGCGACTCGGTATTGGCTTCGCTTATGACAAGCGAAACCATTTCGGGGCGATCTGTCTATCCGCATAAAATTTTCGAGGTAGGCAAGGTTGCCTGGCTGGATGAAACCGAAAACACCAAAAGCAAAACACATCAATTTGCCGGGTTTCTTCATGCTGGTTCGGACGCTAACTTCAACACAGCTGCCGCAGAGCTGCAGGCGTTATTTTACTACCTTTCCCGTGAATACAATGTGCAGGAATCATCCGACCCGCGATTTATCCCGGGTAGAGCGGCTGCAATCATGTATAACGGAAATGAAGTTGGCGTTTTTGGTGAACTTCACCCCGAAGTGCTGGATAATTGCGGCGTTACTGTTCCCTGCATCGGCGGCGAAATTGACCTGGATCTGTTGATGTAAATCTGCCAGAAAACGCCGTGTCACAGGATGAATGATTGACAGTTTGTTTTAAAAGGATTATCATTACTTTATGGCCGGAAATGATGTTTTTGACGACATGGACCCTGAACTTGCCGCATTACTTGGAACAGCAAGCACAGAAAGCAACAAACTTCCCGATTTTAGTGATATTTTTGGCGGCGGTAAAGAAGGGGAAGGTTCCGACGGCGGCTCGCGTGATAGTGTAGATCTTAGCAATACCGGATTTCCAGTAATAACCAAACGGCTGGAAGAAAAGGGACACGATTCTTTTAATGACCAAAATTATTACAAAAGCGCACTTCTAAACGAAGGTGATATTGCCCAGAGAGTACATACTATTTTACAGAAATTTCTTACTACCAAAGATCCCAAAGATCGCAGCGTTTTCCGGCAGCAATTTATCGCACCGTATTGGGAATTCCTTTTTAATGTAGCGCGAAAGGCAGCCGGAGATCTTCCCCATTATAAAAAATTCCTGCTTCGTTTTGGAATTTTGCACCCAAATTTTCTTAAAGCAGAATCAAGGGACTATTTCAGCAAAGTAGTGGTAGAAAATGAACTTGAACAGCCTGTTCTTTACATGGATGAATGGCTTCATGGAGTAGGAACAAGCAAAATGCGTTCGTCAGCCACTGATGAAGTCAGGGTAACAAAAGTAAACGTTCAGTCAAAGTTACAGCAAGCGCTTGAAAAAGCACAAGGAAAACTTGACGGCACAAGAACCATTGTAAAACAAAAAGACAGAGAACGAAACGAAATAGAAAAAATTATTCGCAACAGAATAGAAACAATTTATGAACGTAATCCAATGCGGGAAATACCCGATATTTCCGATTGTCTGTATGAAGGACAAAAATCAGCGGCTGTCGAAATTCAAAATTTGCTTAAAGATCTGTTAAAAAATGACAATGAATTGGACTCAAGCGTCAGAGATTATGTTGCTGCAGAATCAGAAGTCCAAATGTTAAGAGATAAAATCGAAGCAGAAGGCGGCTCTACTGTCACTGTCGATATTGGAGCATTGGACAGCGAATTTAATACCATCCGGCAAATGGCTAAAATGACCTGCGGCCGTCAAGGTAACCATTTCCCCATTCTAACGGGAGATTATTTTCACTGCGGCCCCAATGATGTTGCTACGCGGGAAAATGTTTTAACCATGCTTGCAAGAATTGAAAGCATAGACGCTGAGGCTTTCTGCCGTATTTACAAAAACAAACTGAATCGCATATCGCCTTATGTTTTGTTAATACCAACATACGGTGATACCGGTTTTTGCTGGGAACCATTTGACCGCTACAATCGTGCAACCAGCAGGGGAAGAATTGTAATCCCAATGTACCCCAAAAATCTTTACATTGCAGTTCTTACCGCAGTCGCCGATCTTCGCTGGCAGGTAGCAAAGGAAAAAGCTTCCTTTTACTGGATGGAAGAAGGCCTTACAGGGCATTATTATCTGTGGTTCCAGTCCCAAAAACTAAAAGGCGATATAAAAGAATTTTTTATTAACGATTATATTATGTGGATGACAAAAGAAGCGGAAGGAATTCAAAAGCTCGATAAAGATATCCGTGGAACTTTCTGGCGTTATATGCCATTCACAAGAGAAGTAAAAGAAAAACTTAAAACACGCAACCTGGTTTATCAGGAACTTTATCAAAGAGATTTAAACCGCGCCATGTCAGATGGATATTAAATTCGGAAAGGTGACTGGCACCACCTCTGGCACCCTTTGCGGAGTTGCTACCTAGGGTTTATTTTCTTCCCGCAATTTTGCGGCATTATTATATATTTCATCTATTGTCATATCTTCAAATAGATTTTCTTGCCACTTTGTATAATCAAATGTTTCTTTTTGTATGAGCATAACAAAACGTTCTGCTTCAATTAAACCTAAATTTTTAATTAATGTATTCATGCCTTCAGTTCTTACTAATGTATCAGTTTTCATATTTTTTCTCCTATGTATAACTGTCGAATAAAATCAGTAGGGTTTATTATTTTAATTTCGGAAAAATCTTTGTTTAATATTTTATTATCAGTTGTTATAAAATACTCGCATTTTGCTTTGATTGCACAAGCAATATGTAATGCGTCTTTTCTTTTTATATTTTTTTGATTTATGTTTTTTCCATTTATCAATATTTCTTCTATTGGATCAATATCCACAACAGCTATGTTTTTCCATTTCAAAAATGCAATTTTTCTATCAAGAAACGGATTAGAAGTAATTTCATAATCCATCATAAAGGACCATGCAAGCTCATAAGCATTTTTTAATATTTCGTTTTGTATAAATATTTTCGCCTCAGCTTCAAGATGAACATTGAGATTAGCCTGATCGTCATAAGGTCTATTAAAACAACAGTTATCTAAATAAATTCTGTTTTTAATCAATTATTTACTCCTGTAAAATCATTATAAACCTATTTTTTAAATATTTTCAATATATAATCTCCCTGCACTATTTCGCATCAAACACCACCACAAAAGTGAACAAAGGTGCCTGGCACCATCTCTGACACCACGTCTGGCACACTAAAAAACCTCTTTTAAGACATTAAAAACATCTTCTTCGGATACCGGCCAGGGAGAATTGGAAATAAAATCAAGGCTGCGGGCAGCTTCGGCGGCGGCTGTCATCCTGTCAAGCGGTATGTTGAATTCTTTTAAGGTAGCCGGAAGTTTAAGCGTTTCCAGACAGCGGCGAAGTGCATCAACCGAGGATTGGGCGGTGTCGGCAACAGCTGCAGCTTTGGGAGCGCCCAAATGGGCCGCAAGGCGCGCCATTTTTTCGGGACGTGCATTGACAAGCCTTTGTGCGATAACTGGAAATAGTACGGCGGAACACAGCGGTCTTGCAACTGGCGTACGGGCATTAATTGCCACAGCTAATGCAGCGCCAATTCCCGGAGAACTTAAAGCCGTGCCAAAAGAAGCAAGAAAACCTGCCTGAGCAAAATTATCTGCAAACCCTGGTTGAGCTGCACTTCTTAGCATTTTTGCAAAGAGTGCTAATGCCCTTTCAAGCAATGAATCGGAAAGAAAGTTTGCCTTACTTGAACAGTATGCCTCGATTGTAGAAAAGAGACCCTCGGTTATGAAAGCGCCGGCAGAGGCGGTATTACCAGCAGCAAATTCAAACAGGCTGCTGTCGATTATTACTGCGGAATAAACATTACCGGGAAACTGAATCGATTTTATCAATTTGTTACGTGGATCTGCAGCAACAAAATACTCGGTAAATGAAAAAGCGTTTGTGCCTTCGGTGGGAATCGAAATAAAAGGCAAAAATTTATTTTGAAAACTCCGTCCGTCAAACAATTCAACGGAAGTGATCTTGGTTGGCGTCATGACTGCCGCCATTTTGCCGATTACCTGCGTATTGTTTCCGCCAATGCTAATAATAGCATCACAGTGAGCTGCACGGGTTAGATCAACGACATTTTCGGCAAAAGCAGGGTTTGCCGCTCCATCCGAAGAACCGTTTTCTATCCCGTCAAAAACAAGAACATCCAGCCCTGAGTCTTCCAGAATTTCCTTTAAACGGTTTACTGTTTGGGTATCAAGTTCGCTGTCTGCAACTACCATTATCCTTGATCCATGACGGGCAGCGACAGTTCCCGCAATACTTAGGGTATCTGCACCAATGTGTACTTCTGGATCAAATTTAAATGAAATATCCATAACCGATTTTAGGTTGCTGTATCATGACACAAATGTGTCACGCGAACCATGCACTCAGTATATTGTCTGCCGTAGCTTTTATCACTTTGTCGTTCAAATATGAAGGATCATCAAGCTTTTGCCTGAGTTCAACAATCCTGGCCTCATCCAAGTCCGGAGTGGATTTTATTAGTTCTATAACCTGATACCTTTCTGTCTGTTCCATTGCTTCCATGGAAAGATTAATGGTATCGGTCTTTTCGCTCCCCCCCGCACGTTCACTTCTCCCGGTCCTTTTGTTGGGAGAAATGGGTTCTACATGACCTATCCTGTCTACTGTCATACTCTTATCC
Source organism: Treponema sp. (assembly GCA_031281025.1). Lineage (GTDB taxonomy): Bacteria > Spirochaetota > Spirochaetia > Treponematales > Breznakiellaceae > WQXQ01. The sequence continues at coordinate 33,434 of JAITFY010000115.1, forward strand.
TACCTATACCTTATTATCGGCAACTCTATACTATAAGTTTACCATCTAATTCAATTTATTGCCAGATAAAAAGACAGAAAATTCACCAATTTGCTCTTTTTTTTTGGTCAAAACATCGAGTATTTCCAGCGCTTTTCCGCGCAAATACTCCTCATGTATTTTGGTCATTTCCCGTCCAAGGCAAACATATCGATCACTGTCAATTTCGGCAATGTCGCCCATTAGCTTTAGAATCCTGTGCGGCGATTCGTAAATAACACAGGCCGCATCCATTGCCATAAGCGCCCGCAGCCGGCTCTTTCTTCGCCCTGGTTTTGGAGATAAAAAACCTTCAAAAATGACGGTTTTATCCATTCCACCTGCCACACTCAAAAGCGCCGAATACGCCGACGGCCCCGGAATGGGGATAACGTTATGCCCGGCCTGCACCGCCGCTCTCACAAGAACTGCGCCGGGATCACTCAGAGCGGGAGTGCCGGCGTCGCTAACATAGGCTGCCGTTTGCCCCTGATTTAGGGCATCAATCACTTTTTCTGCGGCAAATTCTTCGTTTTGAGACCGGCAGGAGATAAGTCTAACCCGTATTCCCAAATGCGATAACAGCTTTAAGGTACGGCGGGTATCTTCACATGCCACAAGATCGACAGTTTTTAATATTTCCACAGCGCGAAAACTTATATCACCCAAATTTCCTATAGGTGTGCCGATAATATATAAAATAGCCACATTGATATTATACATAAAAACGGGAAAACATGGGAATATATATACAGATTTTGGCTTTGGTAATCATCAGCATTATTTTGTTGTGGTTCGGTTATACTTTATTTTTAGGTCCGTTATCTCCTTTTTATCGCGGGTTTTTCTTATGGAGTAAATGGGAAAAAAGGGAACAACAAAAAGGAGAACCCGGCGACCCTCAAGTGTGCCCTGTTTGTTCAATCAAGTTGTATAAAGGTGAATTGGTTAAATCGGTGGCTTTTCCGTCAATTAGCGGAGGAATAGACCGCCTTATGTATATCAAGGGTTGTTTTAGCTGCTTAAATGACAATGTACAACGGCGCTGTCCTGTTTGTAATTCTAACCTTTCTACTGATGATTTTCTTGTATCTCGTATGTTTGAACGTATGGGACGGAAAAACCATGTGCATGTGTTAGGGTGCAATAGATGCAAGCGAATAAACTTGCCATCATCATCTGTTTAGCCGCATCCAATCGGATAGGCGTCTTTCCAGAGAGTTTGTTTGTATTGCGCTCTCTACACGGGCACGGTCATGCAGGTAGGGAAGCACAACCCTTTCTTTTATGGCAACCCAATTACCAGGCAGTATGTTATGAATTGTGAAGTTTTCTGAAGGAGGCATACGGCCTAAAAGTTCGGGATAAAAGATTGGGTAAATCTGCTCGGTAACAGGGCTTAATGCCGCGAACCCCCCGCAAATGCCAAAGATACTTTCGTTTATCCGGTAACTTTGGGAATACTCCAAAATGAGGCGCTGGTTTTCCACCTGGAAAAACCACTGGATAAATGCTCTGGCAGCCTTCTGCGATTTAGCTCCTTTGGGGATACCCAAATATACCGAATCTTCGGTTACGGGAATCATATCCCGCTCCATGATCCAGCGAAAATCAAGATGTCTTTTTATATCTTCGTTTAAGATAAACAGGTTGCTGCTTTCCATGTATGAAAAAAGGATGCGGCCCGATTGAATAAGTCTTTCCAGCGGCTCAATAAAGTATTTGTATGCAAAATCATCGTCTGCCTGAGCGCTGGTATTTATCCCGTTTGTCCAGTTATTAATAAAAACCATCGAACGTTCCAGCGCATTGGCATCCCAGGCTAACGGGCTGTTTTCTCTGAATGATGCTCTGGAGAGAATTGCCGTAGTAAGCAGGAAATTATCATTCCAAAGAGGAGAAAAACCCAAACGTGTATATGCGCCTCTGGTCATTCGATTGAATGGCTGGCTTAGCTTTTTTATTTCCTCAAAATCAATAGTAAATTGATTAGAAAACCCAATTTCCCTGTCTTTTGAAAAAACCAGTGCGGGAATGTTAAAAGAAACCGGCAAAAGATATTGGGTTCGATTAATGCTGCCCATTGTTAATAACCGGGGATAAAAAGTATCTCTTGATAAATTATTTTTACCCAATATATTATTAAGGGATCTGAATGTGGTGTCCATAGTAGAACTTTTAAGGTAACTTGCAACTATTATGTCTGGAATATCCGATTTCCCCAGCTGAGAAAGCGGAAACTCCACATACCTTACAGATACTTTATATTGATTCTGCAGTGAATTAAAAAAATCTCCATAAAGGGCAAATTCAGAACGATCTGTCCAAATTACTGCTGTCTTATTCTCTGAGCATGAAGAAAAAATGACAATCAACAGAAAAATACATAGCCACCGTAATAAATGGACGGGTAAACAAGCTTTAAAAAACCGCATAGTTTAGTGTATTTTAACTGCTAATTGCTTGTCAATCTGTCAATAGAATGATAGAATGAAGCCGGAGGCACGGATTGGATCGGATAAAAGACACGCATGTTATCAGGTTGATCGAGACGATTAGCGAACATTACCGGACGAATATCTCTAACCGGTTTTTGCGTCCGCTTTTATTGCAATTACAGCTTGATAAAAACACCTGGGATCAAATTGAACTCCTTACAGAAAAAGTTGAATTATTCCGTTTTCAGGGGTTTCATTTTGATGAATTATACCGGCAATTATTCGCATGTGCCCGTTTAGTTGAATCTGCCCGGAACAACATGATTCCTTCTCTTAGAGCCAAATTAAGCGCCAGCCAAAACAGTCAAGATAAAATACTTAGAGATATGGCAGCAAGCAACTTTAGTTCCAATTTGCAGCTTTTTGCGGATCAGCTAAATGACTTGTATCTAAACCTTGTTGAACTGGACAAAAAAAGCACACCCTCTGGCCATAAACCTGTGTATTCAACAATTCAAGAATTGTCAAATGTAGGCAGATTGCTTGTAGGGCATTGACACTATTTTCAATTTAAGCAATACTTAAAATAATTGTAAATATTTGGAGAAGAAGATGTACGCTTTGGTGGAATTTAAGGGGAAACAGTATAAAGCCGAAAAAGGCGCCCTGCTTAAAGTTGATTTAATCGATGCCGAACCCGGAACCGCTATCAGTATTGATACGGTTTTGATGATTGGCGGCGAAACAATAAAATTGGGCAGCCCCTATGTTGAAGGCGCTAATGTAAAAGCAATTATTGAATCTCACGAAAAAGACGGGAAAATCATTGTTTTTAAATATAAACCAAAAAAAGATTATCGCCGTAAACTTGGGCACAGGCAGAAATACTCAATTATCAGGATCGATAATATATCAGCCTGAACCGGAAATCGATGATCCATATAGAAGCAGTCGTGGAAGATGACGGAACATTGAGAGCCTGTAAAGCTTCCGGTCACGCCGGAGCCGGAAAGGCCGGAAGTGACATTGTATGTGCTGCCGTTTCGGTACTTATAAGGACTGCTTTTAAAACCCTGTCCGGCAGGAAAGGGATTACGCTAAACGGCGGTGCGCCGGAAAAAGGTCAAATGTGGCTGGAAACCGGTTATGAAGCGGAAGGAAAAGAGTTTCTATCCGCTGTTGGAGTTTTCCTGCTCGAAGGACTTTCGTCCATTGCGCAAGAATTCCCCAATAATTGCAAATTAACAATCAAAAACCTGAGTGGTTTTTGCTGAGACCAGGAGGATTACATGGCACGTAAACGCGGCGGAAGCGGCGCAAAAAACGGACGAGACCCAAACCCAAAATATCTGGGTATAAAAGCATCAGATGGTTCAATTATTAAAGCAGGAACAATTATTGTACGTCAACGGGGGACCAACATCCATCCCGGGCCAAATGTTGGCTGCGGCGGCGATTACACCCTTTTCGCCCTTGCCGATGGAAAAGTGGCCTTCACCCAACGCCGCGGCAGAAAGCTCGCCACGGTGGTAGAAGCATAACAACTGAAAAACGTTTGTTTTACAATTGTTAATTTACTTCTGTATAAACATACATTTCTGCTTGTAATGTTGTTTGTCATGGAAAAGTTTGCCGACGAAGCGACAATCGAAGTATCCTCCGGCGCGGGTGGTAACGGCTGCGTGGCTTTCCGCAGAGAAAAGTACGTTCCCAAGGGCGGGCCATCTGGGGGGGATGGCGGCAGAGGGGGAGACGTTGTGTTTACCATCCGCCGCAATTTACGCACACTTGCCCACTTGCGCTACAAGCATACTTTTAAAGCAGAAAATGGCCGCGATGGAGAAAGATGGGGGCGTTACGGACAAAACGGCACTGATGTTGTAATCCCGCTGCCGCCCGGCTCGTTAATACGCAATATACAAACCAATGAACTTATACGGGATTTTTCCAAAGACTCAAATGATTTTGTTTTCCTAAAAGGCGGGAATGGAGGATGGGGAAATATCCGTTTTAAATCGTCTGTAAACCAGGCGCCGCGTAAAGCCCTACAGGGAAAACCAAGCCAGACCGTAAAACTTAAAGTAGAATTGCAAATAATGGCGGATATCGGCCTTGTAGGTTTTCCCAATGCGGGTAAATCCAGCCTGCTTGGAAGTTTTACCAACGCAAGGCCAAAAATAGCGGCTTATCCATTTACAACAAAGATCCCTAACCTGGGGGTTTTAACCGCAGGCGACAAAGACATAATAATTGCAGACATACCAGGACTAATAGAAGGCGCTTCACAGGGAGCGGGGCTTGGGATTCGCTTCCTCAAGCATATTTCGCGTACATCTGCGCTTGCTTTTCTTATCGATCTTTCCGGTGATAATTACCTTACTGCTTTTGAAGTACTGCTCAATGAACTGGTTTCGTTTTCACAGGATTTACCAAAAAAGAAACGGCTGCTTGTAGGAACAAAAACCGATCTTGAAGAAACCTTTGGGCGGCTTGCTGAACTAACGGGTAAATATCCAAACGAAGAAGTTATAGGAATCTCGGTTTTTTCTGGCGATGGAATAAAAGAATTATCTCATGCTTTCCTGCGCCTGACAAAGGAGGAAGAATGAAACTAGGTATATTAGGCGGCAGTTTTAATCCAATTCATCTTGGTCATATTTTTCTGGCAGATAAAGTTTTATCCACATTAAAACTTGACAGGATTATTTTTATTCCGGCATACTGCTCACCCTTTAAATTGGAAGAAAATGAAAGCCGCCAGATGCAAGACAATGCATACGACCGGCTGGATATGCTGGCAGCTTCCATAACCGGTAACAATAAATTTACGATAGATGATTGTGAAGTCACGCGGGAAGGAATCTCCTACACTGTAAATACGCTTGAAGATATAATTTCCAGGTTTCTGCCTCAGGGCAAACTCACACTTATTATTGGGGACGATCTTGCTGCTGAATTTCCCCAGTGGCATCAAAGCGATAAAATTTTACAGTTGGCAGACATTGTTATTGCCCGCAGGATTAATGCAACTGCCGGCAGTTATCCTTATCCACATACCATTATTGATAATGATGTGATGAACATTTCTTCGCAGGAAGTACGCCGCAGAATACAAGAAAGAAGCAGCTGGCGTTCTCTTGTACCGTCCGGAGCTGCGGCACTAATCGAAGATCGATGCCTTTACGGTTATCAGAGCGACAGCCTGCATAACAATTTGTCAGGTTATGATTGCACGCAAACCGTTATTCACCGTATCGAAGCAACTGTACGCGCTTCCCTTAGCACCGAGCGTTTTCTTCATTCAAGGAATACTGCTCTTCATGCAAGTGATTTATGCCGCCGTTTTGGGCTTGATCCTGCGGCAGGTTATCTTGCCGGTATTGCCCATGATATGGCAAAACAATTTGATAACAAACACTTGACAAAAATCATCAAAAATGCCGGAATGAAAATTTCCATACTCGAAAAGGATAAACCTAGCCTTCTTCACGGTAAGGCTGCGGCAGTCTTGCTAAGAGAGCGATTCAGCGTTCATAATAAAGATGTGCTGGAAGCTGTTGCCTATCATACATCTGGAAGCGAAAATATGGGAGCCCTGGCAAAAATTGTTTACATTGCCGATAAAACTGAAAGCTCAAGAAGAATTGAGCCTGCTTTAAGAGAATTGTGTATGGCAAAGACACTGGCAGGATCAACGCAGGCGGATTTGGACGAAATCCTTTTTGCTGTATTGGAAAAAACCATTTTTAAACTAAAGGCAAAAAAACTGGTTTTATCGGAAGATACTTTAAATCTGCTGAACAAGATGATGCAGACAAAATTATAAGGAGTATGTTCTCAGACAATTAAAATTGTCTGAGAATTCCGATTATAAATTTAAGGAGTACAGATTGAAAATCCTAAAAGGAAATGCTTCATTTTTTCTTTTAATTTTTATTGTTCTCTTATTGGTTGTGGGAGTCTCATTTTCAATTTATCAATTTCGTAGTAATCCCGCAGCAGACGCTATTGCCGCTGCTATTGCCGCTAATCGTGTCATCAATGTACTTTTTGTTATAGAAGACAATAAAATACCTGTCAGTACTTATGCTCTGATGTATTCTCCTGTAACAAGGCGTGCAGCAATTTTTGACATACCTGGAAATCTGGGATTACTGCTGACAAGAATTAACCGCGTTGATCGTATTGACAGGGTGTACGATCCGGCAAGAATAACAAGTTATCAAAATGAAATAGAAAGACTTTTGGGAGAAGATATACATTTTTCGATTGTTATTACAAGAGAAAATCTGGTCTCTATGGTTGATCTTCTTGATGGAGTGGAAATTTTCATCCCTGCGCCCATATCACACATTGATGCTGATGAAATTATTCTGTTTCCTTCCGGCATGACCGTTCTTGATGGTGATAAAGCCAGTCTCTACACAACTTTCATTTTAAGTGATGAAGACAATGAAATGGCAACGTCCCGCAGACAGCGTTTTTTTCTTGGTTTTTTTAACCGGCAAATACAGATGAATGAAAATCTAAATAATCGAGCAATGTCAAAAATGTATTATTCATTATTCAGAGCCAGTACGAATCGACGCTCGTTGATGTATCTCTTTAATGAGCTTACCAATATAGATACTGACAGAACAAATATTCAGATAGTTGGAGGCAATCTTCGTGAAGTTTCCGGTCAGATGCTGATAGTCCCGCTGTGGGATGGAAATCTGATAAAGGAAATTGTACGTCAAACCACGGAAACGCTTACCCGTGAAATTCAAGATCAAATTGAGCATGCTCTTACGGTGGAAGTTTTAAATGGAACTACAGCTGTGGGTCTTGCAGGAAGGACAGCGGATATGCTTAGGAGTTTTGGTTATGATGTAATTTCCACAGGAAATGCAGACCGGAACAACCATGAAAATACAGTTGTCATTCACCGTTCTGGAGATGAAAATCTAGTGAGGGATTTTGCAGAATTAATCCGCTGCAGAAATATTCGAAGTGAAATTTTCGCGCACGATGGGCAGGAAGAAAGTGCGCTCATTCAAAGTGTTGAACACAGGGCGGATATAACTTTGCTTATTGGAAGGAATTTTGATGGTAGATTTGTTGTCGGAAATTGAAAAACAAGTAAAAGCGCTAAGCGAATTTATCCAGGATCATCAGGGACAAGATGTTACTGTGTTGGATCTTCGCCCTTTTCAAATTTGGACAGATTTTTTTATTATAACTACAGTCTCCAGCAATACACATATGGATGGCCTTGAACGGCACATAAAGGAATTTTGCCGGGAGAGAAAAATAGATGTATCCGGTAGTCCGCGCAAAAAGGCGGACGATGAGTGGCGCTTGCTCGATCTTGGCATACCTGGCTTAGGTTCAGTAATCGTCCATTTGATGAACAAGCGCGTCCGCGATTTCTACGAGCTGGAAAGACTCTGGTCAAAGAAGCATTCGTAAATACGTACGAAAATACGAATCACTCGTCTTCATCCCAATCATCATCTTCGTAGCCATCGTCATCATCGTCATCTTCATAATCATCGTAGTCATCATCGTCGTCGTCATCTTCATCGTCATCGTCATCCATGTCGTCATCGAAGTCGTCATCGTCATCTTCATAATCATCGTCAATGTCATCATCAATGTCACTGCAATTGTTGAAGATGTATACCGGCAATTCGCCTTCTTCCGACTCGCATGAAGCTTCGGCTTCATACGCTGCATCGCTGGCTACTGGCACCAGCGCCAGTTCCTCATGTTCCAATGCTCCGTTCAGAACCATAATGTTCTCCCTTTGTAAATTGTCTTTTTGGATAAAAATCTGCAAAGATTTTTACCATGAATCTAAACTGAGTTGAAAGGTCAAACAAACCTCTCTTTAAAAACATATAAGGAGGATTATCAAAATGTCAACAGGTTTTTGAAAATATTTTATCAAATTGTGCTTTTTTGTATTTTATATTATGCTGAATTTATGAACAATCTGACTGTTTGCAAAACAATTTTTGCACCTGCCAAAGTGAATATCCATCTAACTATAAAAAATAAGAGAATCGATGGGTTTCATAACCTGGAAAGCCTCTTTTTGGCTGTTGATTTTGGTGATTTTTTGCATTTTTTACCTGTTCAGGAAGAAAAAACGATAGAAATCACCATGAAGGGGGAAAAAAAAGGAAAAGAGTACCACTCTGTTCCTTTGAAAAGTAACATCATTTTTAAGGCATTATCTTTATTCAGAGAAAAAACCGGCTTTTTTCAGGGGTTAAAAATAACCGTAGATAAACGCATCCCCTTTGGGAGCGGTCTTGGCGGAGGTTCATCCAATGCGGCTGCCACCCTTTTGGCATTAAACCAAATTGCCGGCTCTCCTCTGGGGCAGGATTCCCTCTTAGAATTGGGAGCCTCACTTGGCAGCGATGTCCCCTTCTTTCTCCACAAAACCACTGCCGCATGGGTAACAGGCCGCGGTGAAAACATAAAGCCGCTTGATACATCTTTGCATGGATTAAGACGTATAAATTTGGTATTAGTTAATCCCGGCTTTCCCAGCGATACAACGACAGCTTACCGGTTGCTTGATGAACATAGAACTAATTCTGGTGAACCTTTGGATAGGCATATCCCCGATATTAAAAATTGGAGCAATGACTTTTTAGCGGTTTTTCCCAAGAGAGAAAAATCCATTTACAATGAGATCATTTCCAGCTTGCAGGAATGCGGCGCCGAGTTTGCAAGCCTTTCAGGGGCGGGCTCCACTTGCTTTGGGGTTTTTGGTGAAAAGGAACAGGCGCAAAAAGCGGCGCAAAAAGCGGCAGAGTCTTTACGTAATAAGTGGGACTTCGTGCAGGTGTGCAGGAGCTATCAGTTTGTTCATCTCTAAAGTTTATTTTTCTTTGCGATCTTTGCGTTTCTTGGCGTCTTGGCGAGAGAAGAAAAAAACTTTTGCGGCAATACCTGACTTGTTAATCATTAACTAAAATCCGTACTGCCTCAATCGCTGCCTTGATTGCAGGCTCAGCGTCATGGCAAACAGGGTTGCTTTTACCTGCTTTTTCACGTTCCTGATTCCAAATAACATTGAGGATACAGCCGGCTCTGGCGCCAAGTATTTGGCTTACAATAAACAATGAGGCGCTTTCCATTTCGGAGGCGAGGCAGCCGGCTTTTAACCAGGCTTCCCACTTGTTGTTAAGTTCGTAGGAGGTTGGCATACGATTGGGGCTGTGCTGTCCATAAAAGGAGTCCTTGCACTGTACGATTCCTGCATGCCATGTTTGTCCCAGTTTTTTGGCAGCCTCTACAAGAGCGTTTGTTATGTCCAGATTGGCTATGGCAGGGAACTCGATTGGGACATACTCGCGGGAAGTTCCTTCCTGACGGATTGCTCCGGTTGCGACAACCACATCTCCTCCCGTGACAGGAAGCGCCATCCCTCCGCAAGTGCCAATTCTTATAAAGTTGCGTACTCCTGTTTTGAACAGCTCTTCCACAGCGATTGCCGTTGAAGGCCCGCCCATACCCGTAGACATAACCATTACAGTTTTGCCGGACAATTCGCCCAACCATGTAGTGTATTCACGGTTTTGACAAAAGAAACGCGGGTTATCAAGATAAGAAGCGATCTTCTCCACACGCCCCGGATCACCCGGAAGAATCGCGTACAACGCGCCATGACTGTCATCAAACCCAACATGATACTGTTTTTCCATATTAAATCTCCTTTATTGGTTAATTCCTGGTTTTATCAAAAGGTATTCCCGCAGCTTTTGGCGCCTGGGATTTCCTTGAACTAAATGTCAGCACAATAAGCGTAATAATGAACGGCATCATTTTGTAAACATAAATAGAAATTGGAATTTCCCTTAAAAACTCAATTCCAGAATATGACGACGATATTGCTTTTAAAAACCCAAAGAAAATTGCGGCAAAAAGAATACGCCCCGGCTTCCATTGACCAAAAATTAAAACCGCCAAAGCCAAAAAGCCATAACCGGAAACTTCCGGGTTAAATTCTACCGATGTTGGGATTACAAATACAAGCCCCCCAAGACCTGCAAGCGCGCCGGAAAGCATTACACCTGCGTATCGCATGGTATATACGTTTATCCCAACGGAGTCAGCCGCCTGCGGATTTTCACCGCAGGCGCGTAAATGAAGCCCAAAACGTGTTTTGTAAAGAAAAAAAATGCTAAATACAAGGATAAAAAAACCAAGAAAGGTTGTAAGGTATGTGTTTGTAAATAACATAGGTCCCAATACCGGAATGTCGCCTAACAATGGCACTTTATCGACACGAAACTGATTGGAAAAAGGTATCCCCTGAACCGAATAGACTGCCCTGGCAATGTAGATTGCAAGGGCGGGAGCAAGTAAATTGATCGCCGTGCCGCTGATTATCTGATTCGCTTTTAAATTTATACTTGCAAATGCATGAAAAAGGGAAACTAAAATACCTGCCAGCATGGAAACAAGTGCTGCCAACAATAAAATACCCTGCCCCACTGCTCCCATTTGTTGAACAGTATTAATAAATAAAATACCTGCAAATGCGCCCAGAATCATAATTCCTTCCAGAGCGATATTAATTACCCCTGAACGTTCAGAAAACATACCGCCAAGTGCAACAATTAAAAGAGGGATCGAAAAAAACATTGTCTGTTGAACCAAAAAATAAAACATGTTCACAACTTCCCTCTTTTTCTTTTTCCAAGCGAAATATTTCCCTTGGAAATTATAAATCCTTTTACAAAAAGTGCAAATGCACTAAAATAAATAATTACGGCAATAATAATATCGATAATCTGAATAGAAAAGCTGGATAACTGCATATTAAAACCGCCCACACCCAAATACGAAATAAACAAACCGGAGAAAACAATTCCAATTGAATTGTTAAGACCCAAAAGTGCAACCGGAATGCCCATAAAACCTTCCTGGGCAAGCACATCAACAACATTAATTGCCACTCCCGAACCAGAAAGAAACAAAAGAGCGCCGCCAAGCCCTGCCAACCCTCCTGCAATGGCCATAGACAGGATGATGCAACGTTTTTCGTTAATACCGGCGAAACGGGCAGCATCGCGGTTAAAACCGCAAGCTTTTAGCTCATAACCAAAAGTTGTTTTTTCCAAAATAAAATACATCAGTATTGCAAAAGCAATCGCTATTAAAATGCCGGAATTAACCGGGGAAACTATAAAACCATCACGAAAAATCCGATCCATTCCCAATTTTGGAAGGTTTGCAGAATCTAATATACGTTTACTTTGATTCTGCTGTGAATCGTATATTGTTATTGTTATAAGAAAATTAACCAGATACATGCCTATATAATTTGTCATTATACATGCGATAACTTCATGTACATTAAACAGGGCTTTAAGAATACCGGGTATAGCTCCCCAAAGCGCACCTGCAATAATGGCGGCTAACAATGCAGTAATCCAGTGCAAAGGGCCCGGAAGAAAACCGCAGGTTACTCCAACCAAAATTGCGGCATAAGCGCCAACGATAAATTGGCCGGCAGCCCCGATATTGAATAACCCAGTTTTACCTGCAAAACCTACGGAAAGCCCTGTCATAATTATTGGAGTGGCAAAATATAAAACCTGCCCCAAATCATTCATGGAACGAAAGCCGCCAACAAGAATTGTTTGAAAGGCCCACAATGCCTCAGAAACATTGGTTATCAGCATTATAATAAATCCTGCCAAAAGACCGGCAGTTATTGCCATTACAGAAGACATTACATCAAACTTGGTATTCATGCAGCTTCCTGTTTGCCGGAACCTGCCATAAAAAGCCCAAGTTCCCGGAAATTAACTTCTTTTGGTTTGACATCTATTACAATTTTTCCTTGAAATATTACAAGAATTCTGTCGCTGATTTCCATTACTTCATCAAGTTCAAATGAAACAAGTAATACTCCTTTGCCTTTGTCGCGTTCTGCAATAAGCTGCTTGTGAATGTATTCGCATGCGCCAACATCAAGCCCGCTGGTTGGCTGAACCGCTACCAATAGCCGGCAGTCGCGCGATATTTCGCGTGCAACAATTGCCTTTTGCTGATTCCCGCCAGACATACTTCGTACAATGGTTCTTGAACCATGTCCGCAGCGAATATCAAATTTCTCGATCAAGTTATCTGCATATTTATATATTTCTTTAAATTTTAATAAACCAGCATTTTGAAATTGAGGAGAATGGAACTTTTGCAATACAAAATTAAAAGCAAGATTGTAATCCAATACAAGTCCGCATTTTTGTCTTTCCAGCGGAATAAACGAAAACCCTCTTGAACGGATGCCGTTATGCGTAATTTCCTGTCCTTCCAGAAAAATACGTCCACTGTCTGCGTTCATTAACCCAACAAGTGCATGAACAAGTTCCTGTTGGCCATTCCCGTCTATTCCGGCGATGCAGACAATTTCGCCGGAATGTACTTCAAAACTAATATCGTTTACAAGGGTTTTTCCACAAGCTGTTTTGCTGTTAATGGTAAGATTTTCCACCCTAAGAATGGTTTCCCCTGGCTGCCGCTCCTGTTTATCAATAGAAAAATTTATCTTGCGGCCTACCATCATTTCTGACAGCTCCTCTTTAGAAGTTGAGGCAATATCTACTGTACCAACACATTTTCCTTTACGCAGAACAGTACAGCGATCTGCGGCAGCTTTTATCTCATCAAGTTTATGCGTAATAAAAAGAATCGACTTGCCTTCTGCCGCCAGGTTTTTCATTAAACGTTTTAATTCTTCTGTTTCCCGAGGGTTAAGGACAGAAGTTGGTTCATCAAAAATCAGTATTTCATTGTCACGGTAGAGCATTTTAAGGATTTCAACTTTCTGCTGCATCCCGGTAGTAATATCAGAAACAAGAGAGTCTGGATTAATTTCCAGCTTATACTTTTTAGACAATTCGATTATCTTTTTACGGGAACTGTCTTGTTTTAAAACACCGTATTTTACAGTTTCTGCGCCTAAAATGATGTTTTCCAGAACTGTAAAGTTGTGTACAAGCTTAAAATGCTGGTGAACCATTCCGATTCCCAGTTTTTTTGCATCTTTAGGCCCGTTAATATGTACCAGTTTACTGTTTTTTTTAATCGTGCCTTTTTCAGCCTGGTACAGACCAAAAAGGATACCCATAAGGGTAGATTTTCCTGCTCCATTTTCACCTAACAATGCATGAACTTCGCCTTTTTTTAAATGCAGCGAAACATCATCGTTAGCAACAATACCGGGAAACACTTTTGTAATCCCGGTCATTTCAATCAGAAAATCCATGTACTTACTATTTTATAAATGTAACTCTGACTATATCAACAGGAACCACAAACGGATCTCCGCCTTCGGCTATAAAAACCATTCGATTCATTTCACCGGCAGCCAATTTGCCAAAAATGGCATCATAACCGGCCTGGCTGAAAATCTGGAATCTGGACGTATCCATTGGCAATCCAACGCCAAAATTGTCAGCTTCAAATGTACGGGTTTGTCCTCCGGGGAATTCGCCGCGATAATATGCAGCAATGCTTGAATAAACAGAATACTGGAGCATCTTCATGGCGGAAGTTATAACGGTCACAGATACATCAGATTGATCTATATCGACGCCAATTACCGCCCTTCCCGCCTGTTCTGCAGCAGCCATAACAGAGTTGCCAAGAGCGCCGCCGCAGGCAAAGATCACTTCAACTCCTGCATTGTACCATGAAGCGGCCAGGGTTTGGGTTTCCGGCGACGCAATGAAGTTACCTGTGTAAATGTAGTTAATCGTTATCTGGCCGGCAGCCAATCCCAATTGCTGCGCGGCATACTCTGCTCCCTGAACAAATCCGTATCCAAAGCGGACAACATTAGGCACAGCCATTCCGCCGATAAAACCAAGATTCCTGTAACCGTCCATGACAGCCGCATACCCTGCAAGGAAGCCGGCTTGATCCTCAGCATAAAGAAGCGCAACTGTATTGCCGCCTACTCGAGTAACGCCGTTTGCCATTGGTAGAGCGTCTACCAGAATAAAGCGAACATCGGGATAACGATCCTGAGCTTCAAAAATCGCAGCCGAAAAAAGAAAACCCGGAGTTACAATAATTTTCGCACCACCGCGAACTGCCAGATCAATTGTATTTAAATAAGAGCTAACGCTCTGTTCCGGCGGTTGATAGTGCCTGTGGGAAATGTTATTTGGAAGTGCATACTGAAGCAGCCCCTCCCAGGAACCTTGATTAAAAGATTTATCGTCGATTGTGCCAATGTCTTTTATCAATGCAAGCTCAAATGTTTCTATTGTTCGTTGACATGTTAATGTCATAAAAACAGCAAGTAATATAATTCCGGCAAGCAAAATAATTTTTGCATTTTTCATTATTTTCTCCTTATTTGAATTGCAGCTGGTTTTATGGTAGGGGGTAAATGTTGTTATTGCCAAGGATTAGGAAGGGGGCTTTGCGCCCCCAGCTTACCTGTAATTAACGCATGGATTGCAGCAACACCATACAAAAGTTGTTGTTGCTGCTTGGTTATTTAGGATTCTTTTAGTTTTGAATAAATCTGGGTTCCCAGCGACCCCAACCACCCAATTATGATTAAGATACCGCCTATTTGCAGACTTACATTACTATTGCCAAAATAAACGATAAGCCCGCTTATCATACAGACACCAATGGCAATCCAATCAAACAATACTGGCGGCTGCTTTTTAAGAAGCAGTACAACACCAAGACCGACTCCTGCACAAGCTGCAAAGAACATAACGTACATTAGCAACCCCATGAAAGCGTTTGTTTGCATCAGCACACTTGCAATACCAAACCCATTCATACTACAAGCTACCGGCATAAAATAGCCTAGTACTACCAACCCCAACGCGAACTTTGAAATCATTCTAAAACTCAATTTCATAAATCCCTCCTCCTAACAATAGTATAACTAATAAATGATTAGTTATATGAATATTAAAAGTTTTCTTGTGGTTTTGTCAAGTAAAGAATTGTGGTGTTACAGACCTGTTGTGCCCGGCACCTTTTTTGCCGATAATAAAAAAAATGGAGCCAATAAGCTTATTTAGTTTAATAAAACAAGTTATCACATCCTGGCAGGTTATTTTTATAACAATAGCGGTGCTTCTGTTTATTTCCGCTGTTCAGCATGTTTCACGCAGTTATCACCGTCCAAAAGTAGTTCGTGAGAAAAAGATAAAAATAAAGAAAGTTAAAGAGAAAAAGACTTCGGCAAAAACAGAAAAAGAGTCCGATAATGACGATTTAGGCCTGGAAGAAGAATAAATCTCTTAAAATATAAAAATCTTTCAAAAAAAACATTTTCGGTCAAGCAAAACGCCACTTTCAACCCATATATATGTGGAGGTTTTTATGATCGAAAATCAAAATCGGGAAATTCCCGATCCGTTAAGCGAGGCAGTGAAAAGCCTTTTTGGGCTTTCCTATCTGTTTCCGTACCAGAGACTGGTTATGACCAATATGCTTGAGGCTGCGCAGGCCCTGGGAATCCCCATCAAGTGGCCTGATGCGGATAAACTGATTGTTGAAAACGAACAATCTGACAGGCAAACTTCCGGCAGGCAGATTGTAATTTTGCCAACCGGCGCTGGGAAATCCCTTTGTTTTCAATTACCGGCAATGCTGATAGATGGACCCACCCTTGTCATTTACCCGATTTTGTCACTGATGTCAGATCAGCAGCGGCGGCTTCATGAACGCGGCTTTTCTCCTGTGACGATAAGGGGAGGGCAAACCAAAGAAGAGCGGGACGAAATATGGCGGCA
>JAITFY010000128.1 GCA_031281025.1 Treponema sp.
ACTTGCAGTAAACTCTTACACGTTTAAAACTTATGATTATTATTATCATATATTGATAGATGACAAACAGTTTAGAATAAACGGATACCTTTTAGATTTTAGTAATAAAATTGAATATCGTACAACATTATTAATTATGAAAAGCGGAAATACACCGCAGGCAACAATGCCGGAAGAAGCATCAGATTATTTAGGGACATGGAGATATACAGGGACAGGAGGATTGGGGTTTGATGAATTCAGACGCACTATTACCATTACAATTTCAGCAGACGAGTTTAAATACCATTTCAAAGGACATACGACAGAATATGGGTACACACTTACTGATATAATGTGGACAAAAATAATCCGTCCCGACGAAGACTTCTATGGTTGGGTAGAAATGCCAGATGATAATTATTTGGGAGCATCAGGTTATCTTATTACAGGCACGATAATCAACAGGATTGGAAGATGGCCCGACGTTGACTCAATTACAGAATATGTTTTTTTAAATCCAAATAACAAAGATTTGTTATATTGGTATAATTTTCGCGTGACAAATTATTATTTTAGAAGGCAGAATTAAACAGATGATGCCACCATAAAAAGTAGTAACTTTTACCTTTGACCGCCTCGACATTGAAAAGCTTTTATGCTAAAATAATCACATGGCAAACAAATTAGCGTGTAAACGACATCATCATTGCCCTAAACAATCTTATCGTACAACCACCCAAACCCAAAACAATCGGTTTTAGAAAAAACGGGGATTAACAAAAAGGAGTAAAACATGAAAAAAAGCAGTTTGCTTTTTGCCATCATTATGCTTGTGGCAATTCTGCCATTCCTGCAAGCGGAAAGCAGCATTACAAGTGTCCGGTTCCAGGTTGAATACAACATCCGCAATTCGGTTGATAATATTGGAAATCAATATATTCGTGCGTGGAGCCAACACCCATCTATTCTGACTTTTGTAAACAACGATGGTTCTGTAACTGTTTGTACTTCCAATGAAAACGAAAAAATAACTTATGTTTATGAGTATTCGATTAATCTTGAACTGCGAAGAACGCTAACTTTTGAAAATGAATTTGACCTATTGGGCGCTTTCACCAAAGACGACGAAGGGAATTATTATCTTTTTTTCGCAAGCAGGGCTACCAGCAGAAATGTAGAAAACATGGCGATGGTTAAGTATAATCGTGCAGGGGAAAAAATCCAAACTTATAAACTAATGGCAGTTCCTCAAAGAAGTTTTGACGGAGTTAGAGTCCCATTTGATGCCGGAACTTGCAGGCTGGAATTGTCAGGTTCAATGCTGGCGGTATATTTTGCACGGGAAATGTTTAACGGGCATCAGGCATCGTACGGTTTTATTTTGGATAAAGATACCTTTGAAAGAATTGACACAGGAGCGGCAACCAATGCCGAAAGAACGGGCAGTATTTCCCAAATGCCTTATGTCAGTCATTCTTTTAATCAGTTTATTCTTCCTGTTAACGGCGGGTTTGTATTTGCAGACCATGGGGATGCGTATCCAAGAAGTTTTACTTTTGCAAAATTTTTAAGGGGGCAGAATACCAAACGAGTGCATGCATTCAGATTTCCAGGTTCAATAGGAGCAAACGCAACTTATGCCGGAATGGGCAGCCTGGCAAAAACTTCTGGAGGGTTTATCTTTTCCGGCACTTATGGGAGAGAAAGAAATAATCCCCGCAATCTTTTTGTCCTTACAATTGATGAAGAAATGGATAGATGTTCCGATCCTGTTTATTTAACAAGATATACAAGAAATGATGGTCATGCTGGACACCCCAAGTTGGTGGGACTGGGAGAAGGACGTTATCTCGTACTATGGGAATTATTTAATTTTTCTACCCAATCTGCAAATTCCATTACAGGAACCCGAACAGAATACCTTTCTACATTTATGGTTATAATTGATGAGCAAGGCAGTTTACTCTCTGATATTCAGGAGTTAAAAGATTTGCGCCTGAATATGAATGACGTACTTCGTTTTAACCGGCACAATGGTAAGGTATACTGGGCAATAAACGACAGCGTCAGTTCTATTACAATTTATGCACTGGAAATAACAGGACACTAAACCCAAAACAATTGGTTTTAGAAAAACGAGGGTTGATTTAAATGTTTATCTGCTTTTGGGTTTTGACACAAAGGCAAATCCAGTCGAAATATTGTATAATGAAATAGGAGAAAACGCTGTGAACATATTTCATGCAATGCCATGCCAGAGCTGTTTTTTACAGTTGTTTGAAAATGAGGGAGCACCATGACTGAAATAGAAAAAAAAACTGGAATGACAGATGCCGAGTGTGAATATTGGGATAATTATTACACAGAAAACACTTTTGAGCCAGGACCCAATCTTTTGAAACTAGGAATAAAACCAGGTTTCGCTAATAACACTTTACTGTTAAGCGATCTGGATAAAGAAGTTGCAGAATACTTGCGTACTCAGGCAAGGATTTTTCATAGAAGCCAGGCACAGGTGATTAACGCTCTTGTTCATGAAAAACTTGCTGTGGGAGTATAATGTAATGAACTTTATGACTTGAGGTGCCAATTTCTCAAGTTGGGGTGACTTAATGCCCAAAACAATAGGCTTTAAGAAAAACGGGGATTAACCATGTAGTCACAAATTGTGACCACCTTTAGATTTACCAAAACAGCTTTTTACGATCAGTTGACTTTTTGTAGCCATTTGGATACAATCATTATTATTGGAGTCAAAATGGCAAAGAAAAAAATCACCCGATGGGATGTATTGGATTATCTCGATAATGAAAAATCCATAGCAGCTTATCTTCAAGTAGCCCTTGATGAAAATAATCCTACAGGACTTGTTTGCGCTATAGGTGATGTAGTTCGCGCACGAGGCGTTAACCGTATGGCAGAAGAAATGGGGGTAAGCCGCGAGGGGTTATACAAAAGTTTTTCTGGCGAACGCAAACCAAACATAGAAACCGTATTTAACGCTCTTGATAAGCTGGGAATGCGAATCACAATACAGCCAAAAATTAACACTGGAAGAAAAGTTATAAGGGCAAAAGTATAATTTTTACCTGTTATTTTTTTAACAAAAAGAATTCTAACATGAACATGAAAACAATTATCCGTTTTATAAATCTCTGTGTATTCATGCTGGCAGTGTGATAACCCCAGATGGCTACTTCAATGCTTCTCAGGGAAAAATGTTGATACATGGTCAATTGCGGTGAACGCAAATTGGCGATTAACATTTAAATTTATTGGTCAAGATGCGATATTGGTGGATTATCGGGATTATCATTAAATGGTTACCCGTACAAGTGCAGAAAGCTGGCTATTATGCAGGCTAAACTTGATCTTTGGAAAGCAGGAATTATTTATACAGTAAATATTCTTCGGGTAATATTCAATAATTTTTCCAAAAAATCTGGAGATGTTTTTTCTATAAAATTGTATGAGCGTGCCTTATAATCTAGTGTTACTAACTGATCAAGTAAAACTGTTCCTTTTGTTTTGATATTGTCAGGTAAATTATGGTAAAGAGGAACACCATTCACCATTGTTCATTTCCTACGGCTCTGCCAAAATTTATAATCGGCTCACGTATTTCATCGTCAATGTAATCCTTGAAAAGGAATTCCAGTGAACCATCATCAATAGATTTATTAACAGGGGTTTCTAAAAAAGTTACAATGACATCACATTGATTAATTGATGGAATTCTGTCTAAAACAACCGCCATTCCATCATATCTGCCTTTAACTGCTACCATATTTATATCTCCTAATTATAATGTACCACATTTTTTTGATTTTTTATAGCTCTTTTACCACTAAAATACTCTTTGCACCCACTATAAAAGCTGGAAGTGCCGAGGCAAACCGGCAACCGGCAGAATCCAAGGGTACATTCGCTGTTGTTTGCAGATTTTCCAATGGCGGTGATTCGGTAAAATGACACAGGATGAGTGGGATATTTTGCGGTCACAAATTGTGACCTTTAAAGCTGCTGATATTCCAGCATCTTGTTAACTCTCTGTCCATTCATTCATACATCCATCTGTCTGGATGAAAAGTTCAATAAAGAGTATACTTACTGCAAGATGACCATGTCTGACAAAAACAAACAAATTACCGCTCCTTCCGTAAGTGAATTGCATTTTTTTGATGATATTTCGCAGATATTATTGGAAGGTCGTAAAAAAGTTCATTTTGCTGTCAATTTTGCAATGGTGGAAACTTATTGGAATATTGGCAGGCGAATAGTCGAACAGGAGCAGCAGGGAAAAGAACGCGCCAATTATGGCGAACAACTGCTTGTTAACCTGTCCCGGCACTTGGGCAGTACATTTGGCAGAGGGTTTTCTGTTGCTAATCTATGGAATTTCCGGCAATTTTATCTTACATGGCAAAATGACGAGATTCTCTACACACTGTGTAGAGAATTGAGCTGGTCGCATATCCGCTTGATTATGCGTCTTGATACTGAAAAAGCCCGTGAGTACTACTTAAATGAAGCGCGAGTACAAGGCTGGAGTGTTCGTATTCTGGAGCGAAATATTCGGACAAGTTATTTCGAGAGGCTTTTATCATCACAAAAGTCTATATCTTCTGCAAAACAGGTAGATGAAATTGCGGCTGAGAACTTGATAAAAGACCCGTATGTCCTTGAATTTCTTGGATTGCCGGAAAATGATGTTAAGAATGAAAATCGCATTGAATCTGCAATTATTAGTCATTTGCAAAGTTTTTTACTTGAAATGGGCAAAGGATTTTCTTTTGTCGGACGGCAGTTTCGCATCAGTACAGAAACTTCGCATTTTTATATCGATCTTGTTTTTTACAATTATCTGCTAAAATGTTTTGTTGTAATTGATTTAAAAACGCAAAAGTTAACTCATCAAGACATCGGTCAAATGGATATGTATGTGCGAATTTTCGATGAATTAAAACGTGGCGAAGATGATAACCCTACTATCGGGATCATTCTATGCGCCGACAAGGATAATACAATTGTAAAATATTCTGTGCTTTCCGAAAGCAGCCAAATTTTCGCTTCCAAGTATAAGCTAGTTCTGCCAACCGAAGAAGAACTGACAGCAGAACTGGAACGAAACGCACGTTATCTACGTGAGGCACGGGAGGGTGAAGAAAATGAGGATTAACAAAAAGGAGTTTTAACATGAAGCTGTGAAACGTAATATTCAATGACTTTATGTTTCAACTTACCAAAAACGAATGGGAAAACTTGACATTCCAAAATGGAATATCAAATAAACCAAAACAGCTTTTTACCCATTGACAGTTTTACTTTTAAATGGGAAAATACCATACATACAAATGAGCAACAAAAAATTAGCAATGAACAATGTAAAAGTCTCTCACAACCCCCAAACAACAGCTTTTGCTCACTGGTTTTTGTTAATTGTTACCAGTACACCCCCCCCCCCCCCCCCACCCCCCACGTCGGGCAGGATATTCGCCTGCAGGAGACCAACACAAAAGCTCT
>JAITFY010000142.1 GCA_031281025.1 Treponema sp.
AGAGCTTTCTGGATAAGTCCTTCTCTTCTGATAGAAAGGGATGACATTTACGTCCACGTTAATCAAACCGGCAAGATGGTGAATAACAGGAATTTCTCCCAGGTACCGGTATATACCCAGCGTCCGCTTGCTTTAGCTGCCAACGCGCCTGGAGCAACGCCCTTTAAAGTTATTCCAATTCATTACGATACGAGTACCGACAGGGCTTCGATATTGAAAAACGTTGGCGGAATTGGAATTATGACAGAGGACTGGTTTACTAATTCGACAAGACCATCTTTAACTGGAAACTTTACTGGAACTTATGCACCGCATAGACCGGGGGTTGTGAACGGAGGTCCACTCACCAGCTGGAGTCCTGCTCGCGGCTGGAATTAAACAAACGTTAATAGATTAGAGGCTGTCCGCAAGGGCAGCCTCTTTTTTTTACAAGGACATGGAGTTTTAATTTGATTTTTTTTAGCGGTCGAAGAAACCGATTTTATACCCAAAACCTATACTGATAATTTGGCGGTGGTTATAATGTAATTGCGTTGGGTTAGGCCTTGTGGTACTGCGATTTCTCATAACCGTTTCACCAAAGAAATACTGATAATTTGCATCAATAAAAAAAGCTCCCATATTTCCGCCTTTTGTGCCAAATTGCATTCCGCCTCCGACACCCCATAACGGAAACGCATCAGAATTTCCCGATGTATTTCCAGCCACAGCGCCCATTATATATGGTTCCAGCATATAGTGCTTTGCGGGTTTAAACGGAAATTTCCACTGTAATCCAATGCCCGGAATAAATGCATATTCGTAAAAGGGTTCGCTGAACCTAAAAATAATATTGGCTTCCAGACTCATCCAGTTAAGGAACTGTAGTTCCAGGCCTATTGTCGCTCCAACAAATGTTCCAATGTAATGGTCAAGACTTTGAGTATCGGGAGGATCTCCTCCATCAGTAATAAAACCAGGTTTTTGTAAAAAATAAACGGAAATAACCGGAGCATCAAAAGATGCTCTTAAATACAGCCATTTATTGCGCCAGGCGTCGCTTTCGTCAATTATTTCGATATCGCCTAATCTGGTAATGGGAACATTGGCCATAGCTTCGTAGACCATTTTTAGGTTAAAATCATACATTTCTTCCAATTCGGTGAATGGGAAAGCAAAAGATACCATATCGTAATTTTCCATGTTATCAACCAGCGTTAAATGAAGAAGGAATTGGGGTTCACCAGGCGGAGCCTGCTCTACACTGCCGTCATCATACGTGACCATATTGGGCCTAACTTCGAGCCTAACGGTATATTGTGCATTGGCAGCGCTATCTGTTAATGTATAACCGGCGCCGGTAATCTCCATATCGAAATTTTCCTTAAAAAAGACTGCTTGATCCGGCGAACCCACAACAGGCGCAACATAAATAAAGGTATCTTCCCTTACCTGGGCAAAAACAGACACCGACACGATTAAAAGAGTAAATAAGCCAAGAAGTTTTTTCAACATACTATTTTAAGATTAATTCATTTTAATCCGTTTTTCAACAAATTCATATAAAATTTGCAAATATTTTGCAATTACTTGAAAATACAACTATTATTGTTTATAATCAAAGTAGTATATTAACTTTTAACATATTATGGGTTTTTGGGAGGGAACCAGGAGGAATTATTGTGAAACGGATTTCATTCATCTTGCTGATTTTTTTGATGGCGGCATCTCCCATGATGGCTCAAGTCGTCAGTTTTCTCCAGCGTGGGGGGGCTGTACAGGAGTTAGGCACTGATGGCCTTACCGCCGGTCACCCAAGTCTTCCAATTAACTCAGTAGTAAGAGTAACAAATACAGCAACTGGAAAAGAAGTTGATGTTACCATTATCCGGCGTGTTCCGGCATCACCAGACAGAGTTATAGACCTTTCTTCCAGCGCCTGGCAAGCGCTTGATTTGAATCCCGACACGGATGTTATCATTACTACCGTTCCGCCAACAAGACCAAGACCCGAACCGCCCATACAGGTTGCTCAAACGCCTGAACCCGAAGAGCAGCCAAGACAAACACAACAACAGGAACCTGCTAGAACCGCTGTTGCCGAAGAACCGGCACAGGAAGCCGCTGCGGATCAAGCTCAGCCGCTTTCTATAACTATTCATAACTATTTGCCATACATGAACGAATTTAACAGACATCATTCCAACAACGATTTTCTTGCCTGGCTTATGACAATGGATGCGCGTAATGACAGAGGATTAAGCGAAGGAAGAGACATCCGTGATATAAGAGATATGCGCGAAGCAAGAGATAGAGATTACCGCGAAGGCAGAGAAATTCGCGAATCAAGAGAAATCCGGGAAGCCAGAGAGATTCGCGAAGCAAGAGAAGCGCGTGAGGCAAGGGAAAGCCGTGATGCAGACCGCGATAACAGAAATCAGCCGGTTTTCACTAATCAGCCGGTAGAAGCGGAACCCGTTCACCAAACCCCTTTTGTTACTCAAACTCAACAACATGTTCAATTACCGCAATCGGCTCACACTACTCCGCCGGCTCAACAGCCTTCCCATGCGGTAACTTATACTACTGCCCCTCCCAGGGTTTTTGGAGAAGTGCAAATTATCCCCGGCTTACCGGATCCAAACAGCAACAAGATTTTTCGTATCCAGGTTGGTACCTTTTCCATAGTTGAAGGCGCTGTACAAACCGAACAGGCGCTTAGATCTGCAGGTTTTACCGCTGGCCGTGAAATACACGGCTCACTTTACCGTGTACTTGTCCTGGACATCCACGCAGCAGACGTTTACAGCACAATTCAACGCCTGATAAACACAGGATTTAGGCAATTTTGGATAAGGGATTAATGAAATATTTAAGTTGACGTTTGGGGATTATCGTGTTATTATTAAGTATACCAGTTTGGTAGTAACCAAATATCATACCTTTTGGATAAGCTATGCAGTATTTTGATACTCATGCCCATTTAGGGCTAATAGTTGATGACCCTATTGAACAGCTCATTGTCATACAGGAAGCCCGTCAGGTTTCTGTTAACCGGATTGTCTCAATTTGTAACAGTCTTCATGACTTCGGCCAGGTTTATGAAAACCTGAAATCTGCAACACATGTTTACCATGCGGTTGGGGTAAGTCCTTCCGAGGTGCAAAACCCCGGCAAGGACTGGCTGCAGCTAATCGAACAAAGCGTTCAACACCCAAGAGTCGTAGCCATTGGGGAAATTGGTTTGGATTATTACCGTAAATTCGGGGATAAAAAATCCCAAATTGAACTCTTTATAACGCAGCTTAATTTGGCAGCAAAACTTAATCTGCCGGTTATTATTCACAACCGTGATGCCGGGCATGATGTCCTGGATATTCTCCGTGATCGTCTGCCTCCCAAGGGTGGGGTGTTTCATTGTTATTCCGAAGATGCCGCTTATGCCCAAAAAGCCCTGGATTTAAACCTGTATTTTTCCTTTGCTGGAAATCTTACATACAAAAACGCAAAAAATTTGCACGAAGCGCTTGATGTTTTACCCGTTGATCGCCTTTTAATCGAATCGGAAGCCCCATTCATGGTTCCCGCCGATTACCGCGGCAAAAGAAACATGCCCAAATACCTGCCCATTACGGCACGCTTCATGGCGGAAAGGCTTAACATGGACGAGGAAGCCCTTGCCGCTCAGCTTTGGGAAAATGCGTGTAAATTTTTTGGCTTGCCAATTGAGGTTTAATACCCAATCCTGATGCCGAGCATCAACACTGCACAGGAAATGATTATTATTAAAATCTGGAATACCACGACTTTTTTAAACCATGTTAAATAGCTTACTTTTGCAAAACTCAAGCCTATTAAAAGCACCGGACTTGTTGGGAAAAACACATCGGAAAAACCCTGGCTTAAACAAAATGCCAAAATAATCAATTCTTTGGAAATACCCTCGATAGGGAGAATTGTTAAAAGCGGAAACAAAATCAGAACTTTTGCCGAAGATGACGGAATAAAAAAGTTAAAGACAAAAATGGCTGTATAAATTATAAGTATCGCAGCATAAGGGCCGGTTCTTGTAGTCATTTCGGAAAAGTAATTAAAAATCGTATGGAGGATTTCTCCTTGTTCTGCAATATATTTAACGGAAAGCGACATCATAAGTATTATGATCGCAGGTGCAATCGCAGTCACGCCGCTAAAGAAGTATTTAAATACAACATTGGGTTTTTTTGTTAATATGTTGCCGCAAAGAATGCTGCCGGTTAAAAAT
>JAITFY010000035.1 GCA_031281025.1 Treponema sp.
GGCTCCCCACCTGGCACCTCAGCTGGCACCCCACCTGGCTCCTCACCTGGCTCCCCAGCTGGCTCCACACCTGGCTCCCCAGCTGGCTCCTCACCTGGCTCCCCACCTGGCTCCTCAGCTGGCACCTCACCTGGCACCTCACCTGGCTCCCCAGCTGGCTCCTCACCTGGCTCCCCAGCTGGCACCTCACCTGGCTCCCCACCTGGCACCCCAGCTGGCTCCCCACCTGGCTCCCCACCTGGCTCCCCACCTGGCTCCTCAGCTGGCTCCTCAGCTGGCACCCCACCTGGCTCCCCACCTGGCTCCCCACCTGGCTCCCCAACTGGCACCCGTCCCAAAACCCCAAAAAAAACCCCGCAAGCACCAGCCCACGGGGTTTCCAAAACTTAGCGTTAGACGCTAATGTTCGCTGTCTTATTCAGGAACGTACTCAATGCGGATACTGGTAATCTTAATTTTAGCACCTGCACCTGCGGGTGGGTTGGCTGTATGGTTACCTGCAACTAAAATAGCAAGATAAGCGGTCTCAAGAGTTGATACAACACCATTAAAATCAGCGAGTACAAATGTTTTAGAAGTAAGTGTTCCTTTTCTGTTTGTTGGATCACTTGCATTTTCCCGTGTCCACGTACCAAAACCGCTAGCGGGACTACCACTATTAAAAACTACATTTGCCCATTGAAAAATCCTATGATTATTACCTGATGCAGAAAGAGGGGTATTTGCATGGGTTGCAGTATTATTATTGATAGAAATAGCCACATTTCTTTGGTTACTTGCTGCATCAGGGTTACCAACATCAGTCATAATTTCTCCAGTAAGAATTACCCTTCTTCCAATTTTACCTTCAGGTAGAGTTGAAAAATTAAACTGCCCACCAGTAGGGTGCGTATTTATGTTTGGATTGGTAGTTTCATTATAAGTAGGACCTGTTGATGTTACCGCTCTATTAGCATTTAAACCAATTGTAAGAATTTTTGCTGTGGTATTTGCTGTATTTGAACCGTCCATAATAATACCTTTGGAACCAGTTGTATTATCCCACGATATATCGTTGTTGCCATTACTACCTGTTCCAATAGTCATGTGCAATGTTGGATGTGTACCTGGTCCTGATACTGGTCTACTTGTTAAATTTCCTCTTCCGTTTGAAGTACTACCCAATCCACTACTCCAGGAGTCCATAAAAGTACCATCGGCTTGATCTTCCGCTACCCAATAAAAAATCAGATTAGGATCCACTGGACCACCTGCATCAAATTTCTGCACCGTGATTGGGCGACCTTCAGAGGTTCTGCCATTGTGTGTAGCAAAGACATAAATTGTGGTCTCATCATCAAGATCTTTACCTGCGTCAAGTTCCCCAGTTGGACTAATGCTGATTTCCCCCTCAGCAGTTTTACTTGGCACGTATACATCTTCAGTATTTATAGTCCATGTAATTCCAGCGTCTGTTTTGACCCAGCCCAAGTATGCTTCCATCTGGAGTTTTTCTCCTGGTGTAGCGTCTTCGCCTGCCATGATGCTTGTTTTGTTTCCTTCTGCTCTGACAGTTATTGGCGAATCAATATATTCAACTTTGATACTGGTAATAGTGAATTCATAACCAGCATCTGTTCCACCAGAACCAGCGGACGCAATATTAAAAAACGCATTTTGAAGTGAAGTTATTGCAGCAGATGTAGTAAAAAAAGCTGGATCTAAAATTCCAGTTAATGTACCAGTATCTCCATTTTTAAGTGACTGATTAGCTCCTGCCGTAATTACACGAGAATAACTAGTATCAACTGGTACGGCATCTGGTACAGTTAAAGGCGAAGAATCCTGGTTCGCTGCTGCATTACCAGTATTATTATTCACTTGTAATACTATCAATCTGCCATCATTGGTTGCTTCTTGGTTTATTAAATAACCAAAAGAAAACTGTATTACCTTATTAGCACCAACTTCAGCTACTGCTTTGGCAACAGAGAAATCAAAATCGCCGTTAATAGTATTCCAAGCAGTAGTAGAAGAAGTAGTCGTAGTAGCATTAAAACCGATTATTGCACGGTGAGCACCTCCAGTTCCATTTACTTTTATGCCATTGTTTTCCATTGTTACATTTGCCCCATTACTTCTAAATCTTGCTGACGTATATGTTGCTTCTCTTGCACCTGAAATTGTTGCTGTTGTACCAGTAATTGAGTTTGTAGCACCACCATTTAGAACACGATCCCAGTGAAAAATCAAATTAGGATCCTTTATTGGTGGTTCCCCTTCAAAAACTTCTACGTTAAACAAAACACGTTGCGGAATATAACCGTCTCTTGCTGCTATTACAACAATAGGATCTGTACCTTCCTTTTCTGCTATTCCCGAAACAGTAAAACTGGCAGGAAGCCCCGCAGGATCGATGTTTACAATCCTATCGGCAACAGTCGTTGTTCTATTTTCAACAGTAATAATATCTCCGCCAGTAGCGATTACAGTCAATGTTTTATTATCACCATCATTATTTATAGCAAAGTTTGCAACAGGATCTGCACCATCTTTAACTTCCAAACCTGTAACGGTATCAAAACTGGCAGGAGCATCGGCGCCGCTAACATATTCAAGTTTAATACTATTGATAGTAATAAAGTTATTTAAGGTGCCAGATCCACCGCTTTGGGTGTGAAGCCCAATAAATGCTTTGGCAAGACCTACTTCATTGTAATGAGATAAAAAAGGTGCCACAATAGTATTAATTGGAATCACAAGGGTTCCTTCGGCTAAAGTATTGCTAGCATTTCCGCCTTTGGCTGGGTTTTCTAAATCTGCAAGATTATCGTATGTCATCAATATACAGGCTGCGGTAGCATCACTATCTCCCCTGAACATAGAATCATTGCGACCAGTGCCATTGTTGTTTACATAAACACGTAGAATATATCTGCTTGCCTGATGAGTAATATTGGAATATTCAATGGTAAGAGTCGCTTCTTTTCGGTACAGATCAATTTGACCATACAATTCAGTATCAGCAAAATTACTGATGGATGTAGCAGCCGATTCCGATTGTCCAAATGCAATGCGCGGCTGACCAGCAGTACCAGAACTACCAAGCCTGATACCGCCAGCATCTGCTGTAGCAGTTGCTCCGTAAACGACAGCTGTTGTAACACGGCCATTGTTAGTTTGGTCCTTAAAGAATCCGCTATCTGGTATATCCCATGTATTTCCGCTATTTAAGTTTTCCCAGGCATTATCTGAGGCATGCCATTCAAAGAGGACATTTGCACCGTAATAACGTTTAACTGTTATGTTAAATTCTTTTGTATCTTCTACTTCGTCTGAATCATCACCATGTGTTGCCGTAACAGTGATTTTTGAGGTACCTAAGCCAACGATTGTGATTTCGCCGTCATTATTAACAGTTACTACATTTGTATTTTTGCTATCCCACTCTATTGTCGCAGTACTAGTTACATCAGAATTGTCTATTATTTTTGTCACTTCTGCATCAAGTTGATAAGTATCTCCAATAGCGCGCCGGATTTCAAAGCCTGTTACATAATTAATTTGATCTGCATCTTCGTCAAGAATCTTCAGCACGATTGCATTGGCATTTACTACTTTAACGCTAAAAGTGAATTGCTTTGGACCGATCTTGTTGTCTTCGTTGCTTGCATAAACAGTAACAAAGGCGGTACCTTCACCCATACCAGTAATGGTAACTTCGTCGGTGTCTTCGTCTTCAATATCAATAAATGCTTCACCACCAAGAGCTACTTCCCAAAGCCAAGTTACTGGTAAATCTCCTTCTGCTATCGCTGTTGCAGTAAGAGTAAGTTCACCGCCATCAATCAATATAAGTTCTTCATCTAGCGTAACAGGGGTTCCGTCATTATCAACTGTAATTCCAGTTACGGGCTCCCCCGTTTCAACCATTACGGTAAAAGTGAAAAACGGTAATTCACCTTCGTTATCCTTGTTGCTTGCATAAACAGTGATTTCTGCACTACCTTCCGAAATACCAGTAATGGTCACTTCGCCGGTGTCTTCGCCTTCAATATCAATATATGCTTCACCTCCCTCTTCCACTTCCCAAGACCAGTATGTCGCTGTCCCCCCTATCGTTGTTCCGGTAAGAACAAGTTTTTCGCCTATTACTATTGTAAGAGGAGTATTACTTTCAATTTCAGTTTCTCCATAACTAACGGTAATTCCCGTGACGGGATACCCCCCCCCCCCACCGCCGCATCCGGCAATGACAAACAGCAATGTTATTGCCATAAACATCATTCCAATTTTTTTCATTTTCTCCTCCAAAAAAATAATTGTTTGTTAATATTATACCACGCCACGCAGAAAATATCAATCAATTATAGTTAAAACTATTTCTTGACTTCCAATACCAGCTATTATACAATTTCCATAATATGCAAACAAAAATTGCAGCCGGTTTGTCCGGTATTTTTATGCTCTTTATTCTGGCCTGCCCAATTCCAGATAATGAAGCAGCCCAGAAACCTGTGGGCAGTATCGAAATCTTTAGAAATCAGCTTCCGGTACCAAGCGGAGGTTTTTCCATAATCGAAGGGCAAGCGGTGGTTCTTGGCGCAAAACTGGCGCCACAAGGGGTTCCGGGAAGTATTCATTGGCAGAGCAGCAGCCGCGGAATCGTGGAACTTAGCGGTTTTTCCGGGCCCCAGATTATTATTACCGGCAATTACGGGGGTAAAACCGTTATTTCCGTTTTAGCGCGAAATATTCACAACGAGGTTAATGCCTTAAACGAATGTATCATAGAGGTTATTCCCCGATCTTTTTTTAAATGGAATTTCCGGCAGGACGGCTGGGACGAGCTTTTGCCATTAAGCAATAATATAGTTGGCAAGATCAGCGAAACTTTGATACGAACCGGAACAACAACAGTTGCCGCCGATACGATACGGGGAGGCCTCGTACTGGACGGCGCTGGCGCCAGCCTTGCAATAGGCTCGGTTTTGGCAACCGCAACCAATTCGCCCTTTGAAAACGATCCTGTATATGACAAATACGGACAATTCAATTTTTTAGAAGGACCAAGCGGCGCCTATCCCTTATGGGCAGGACGGGTACGGGTTTCCGTCGACTATGAAATACTGGATACAAGTCCCGGAAAATCCCTTTTGCGTATTCAGGTAAACAACAATACCACAGAGCAGGAAAACGCATCGGCAATCAGCAACTGGCTGGTTGCAGAACTAGGGCCTGCATCGCCTTATTTTGGTATTTTGACAGGCGTTTTTAACAATGCGGATTCTGTACTGGTAAAAAACACCGGTATTCCCGGCGGCAATGACACAGAAAGACGGGAAAATATCCTGTCGCATTCGTTTGTCAGCCTTGTACTGCCGGATGGAAAAATCCTTATCCGCAGTATTCAAATAGAAAGCGCGGACTAAGGAGGATCGTATTGAAAAAACAATTTATTTTTACAATCATTCTGATCCCTTTGTGGCTGACAGTTTTTGCCGGATGTTTGTACCCTGATTCGGACGAAGTGGATGTGCCGGAACTGCAATTCAGAATTCGCATTGAGCAGGAAAATCGCTGGGAAATAGTGAAGGTTCTTAATATCGATCCTGAGCAGGAAATTCGCATTGCAGTCCACAACCCCAATACCGGCGCAAGGGTGGCCGCGTCTGCGATCTCGACAACTACCTCCCTGTCGGTCCGCCAATCCGGGATGGATTTTTTTATCACAGGAGAAGTTGCTTCAGGTATGGGAATTGTCCGCTTTAGCTCATCGGGCAGAACCGGCGAACTGCGGATTTTTGTCCGTAACTGGAAAGAGCAGGATGTCTATCGTAATGTGGTTTACGCAGACATGGAAGCATATCCTTTTTGTCCTAACACCAATCATGATCCGGATAACCCCAAAATTGCAAACAAATGGGCAGCCTATCGCTTAATCGTAGATGCCGGTTTTCATTACGAAGCCCCGGACGGCTTGTCCAGCCGCGCAGGCGTTCTTCACGGAGATAATGTGCGGGCAACCGAAAGACGCGGGCCTCACGATGTACCGCATATCATAATGACAAATGACGAAGATTACCTTCCCGCAGCGGTTAATGCCTTAAACTCGGCTTCCGTTCCTTCGTATGTTCGTTACCCCAGACCTTTCTTGCTGAACAAAGAAGTGTTTAAGTTTATTTTACATTTTGAGCATGACGGCGATATGGTAGGCGGTTTTGACGATCGCCAACGGCTGGAATTAAAAACAATGGATTTTGATGATACTGGCAATGAACACGCCCACATTCCATACGACGAAAAAAACATTCACCGGTTTTCCCGCGGCGGCGGGGAATCTTTTACCCATCGCTGGAAATTCCGCCTGCCCGACGATTTTAGGGTTTCCAGCGAGTATTCCCATATTTTCCAGATAAAAGCCGAAGGCGGAGATTCGGGTAACCCCATCTTTACTTTGACAGGCCGCAGGCTGCGATCCGGCAGGGAAGTACTGCAGCTAATCTACCGCGGGCCTATTCGTGACAACGAAGAACCAAGCGTTAACTGGTATCCCGCCGAAGTTGATCTGCATCCGTTTAAGGGCGAATGGATTCAAGCCGAACAAACTGCCACCTACGACAATCCGGGAACTTTTACCATCAGGCTTGTTCGCATCAGGGACATGAGGGTTTTAATGGAATATACCTATTCCCCCGCACAATACGAAGAATACGATCCCTTTGTAATGTTCCGCAGAGGTAATTCCTACATACGTCCCAAGTTTGGCATTTACCGCCGGATCTATCATATGACTCCCTTTGGACTCCCCGATTTTGACAACCCGGTTATTACTTATCACGGAGAAAAAAACGAAATGATTGTTTTGTTTGCAGATATCGAAATGGACAAGCTTAGAAGATAGAAATTAGAGGTTAGAGGAGATAACATGAAAAAAATATTTTGTGCATTACTTGTTTTTACAGCCGCTTTTCTTTACGCCGAAGTAACCATTACTGGAATGATCGATATGTCTATTGTTCCCTTCCAGTTTATTTACGATCCCGATCCTTATAGAAATGCGGTACCAAATAGAGATGTGCCGGAACCGTTGGAAATGGTGATGGGTGCAGGCGCAGGGCGTATATCCAGCGGACAGGGACCTCGTGCCAGGCTTGATGTACGTGCTTCTCACGAAGATGTTATCGGAATGAGGATGAGAATCCAGGCCCGCACCGACGGTATCGGCATCGAAGATTATCTGCAGGTTTGGTGGCGGCCTCAGCCCTGGATGCGTGTCGATGCAGGGCGTTTTTTTGACGACCGTCTGCGGGGAAAAATAAACGATCTCGACGAAAGAATGAACGCATACACCGTGCGTATGTACGATGCCGATGCGATCTTTACCCGTTTTAGAACGCACTGGTCTGGCCAGGCCGGTCTTATGCTGAGCTTTACACCGCCCGCGCAGGAAAACCTTTGGTTTGGCGTGTTGATGTACGACCTTAACCCATTTGATACTGCCGGAGCTGCAGGCTCCATGTACGATGCGCACCCCGACTATGTTACCGATAATGCCGATGTTTTCAAGCGCATTCAGGTGGCGGCAGCCTATACCATAGACGGCATTGGTCTTGCACGGGTGCAGTACTTTGGCGCTAAACCCGGTGTCGAAATTATCAGAATAACCGATGAGTGGCTGGACGACTCCAACACTCCTTTCCATTCGTATCTTTTTGATACCTTCTCCATCACAGCGCCGCGAATCGAGGCCGCTTTTGCCTTTACCGGTTTTCCAAATTTAACTTTAGATATCGGAGGAAAATGGCCGCTTCCTTTTAAAAATTGGGATCGCGGCCCGTTAAACATCTTTGAAAAAAATGATGAAACCCTGCTTGATCCCATTTACCTAAGCTACAAAAGAGGCTTTGTCTGGCAGGCGCCGTATCAGCTCTCTTTGGGATTAAAATATAAATTGGATTCTCTGGAATTAGCCGGACGCGCAGACGCTCATTTTTTGGGCAGTATGAAAGGACACAGTATAGATGTATTTTTTGCTCCTATGTTAAATATCCATGTTTGGCCATCCTATGAATTTTCTTTTGGCAGACTGATTTTTAATTTTGGTTATGAATGGATAGGCGCAGCCTACGACAGAAACGGCGAACTTATTGGCAAGGACAGTCCTGTTGCACTTAACGGAGGACACAGAATGGGAACAGGACTTTCCATACACAGAAATATAACCGGCAATAGTTTTGTAAAAGGCGGTATTGCCTGCAAGCTGCCCGGAGTAGTAAATGGCGTACAGGAAAAAATGGTGTTCAGTATTCCCCTGTGCCTTGAGTTTGTATTTTAACGGAGTTACAATATGAAAAAAACATATTGGAGTTTAACGCTATTGGCGTTTACAGTGGTTGTATTTTTTTCCTGCAAGCTTGAGCCCGATAACCTTGGCGGTATTACATCGGATGGAATTGTAATCTACTCCGGACTGGAAATTCTTAACGACTCGTACCGGGAAAACGAACCGTATGTAGAAATTGTTACCAACAGAAGACAGCAGTTGTGGGCAAGGGGCCCTTCCGGTCATCCCATTGAATGGATTAGCAGCGATCCCTTGTCTATCGAAGTTAGCAATACAGGCAGGTTAAGCGTAGGAATCAGTCCCAACAGGGAAGTGATTATTTCTGCAAGTTCAACCATAGACCCTTCCGTTAGGGCGCAGGTTACTTTCAGAACCAGAGGCCTTCGTTAGGTTATAAGGAGGCTTTATGTATTTTGTCCGGCTAAAAACATTTTGCCTGTTGCTTTTCATCGTTTTGATAGGCTGCCCTGTTTTTGAAGAAATAAAAACTGTTAATGAGATCCATGTTTTTCTAAATGGCGTTGAAAAAACCGCTTTTACAATCGAACAGGGAGAAACCCTGACTCTCCGTGCAGAGGTGCCAGGATTTAACCCAGAAGATATTGTTATTGTCTGGGAAATTGAAGACAATAGCCGCCTTGCCATCGTCAGTTCCGGTGAAGGCGCCGAATGTACTATCCGGGGAATTGAAACATACAATGATGATATACAAATTACAGTTAAAGCCTGGCGCAGAGCCGGAGACATACCGGCAGACACAACGATTTTGGTCAGAGTAATAGACGGAGAAGCAAGGAAAATAATTATTAATGGGCCTGCGCAGCTTGGCGTTGAAGAAGAACGGTTTTTTACAACCCGGATTTTTCCGGATTGGGCCAATGTACCGGTAAACTGGACTGCATACCCCAACAACATTGTAGCGATAAAACAACCGGACGAAAACAGTTCATTCATCGAAGGTCTTACTCCGGGTAATGTAACAATTACCGCTACCGCACAAGCCGGCGGCGCCTTTGGAACTTTTGAGCTGGAGGTAAAAGCGACCGGCATTGTAAACGATCTTGTAATTTTGCACGACTCGGAACCTGCCGAAAGCAGTATCACCATTGGGCTTCATGAAGCAATAAACCTTGGCGTTAGCGCAACGCTGACTCCTGCGGATGCGTATGTTTTCTTTAAATGGGGATCCAGTAATCCCGCTAATGTATCGGTTGACGCAGAAGGCCGCATCATGGGGCTGCAGGCGGACACTTACGCAACAATCACCCTCAGCGCCGGCACTGTCACAAGGGACATTCTGGTAACGGTAAAAAACCCTGTTACCGGCTTGCGTATCAGATACGATAATACCGAAAATCTGCCGGTTACCGGTATCATCTGGCTTTTCCCCGATGACGAACTCAGACTGGAAGCGACGCTTGGGCCGGCAGGTATAATGGGCAATGTAAAGTGGGAAACAGAAGATGATGTTATAGAGCTGACCCCCGATGGGCGGTTCTGTACAATAAAGTGGGTAGAAGGAAGTGATTTTATTTCCCCGCCAATCGAATTGTGGATTACCGCAGGAAATGCTGACAATGGGGAAAGACCTGTAAGAACGCTTGTACTGGTAAAGACACAGCCTGAACATCCAATATGGGCATGGGAACGTGGCAGAGACGGAAACCTTTACAACGGAACAGCTTTAGTGCCTTCCGGTACAGTTCTGCCGGGGACATCTTCAACTAACCCTGCCAATACTTCTCCCTTTACAATCAAAGGGCGGGGTGTAAAAGAAAGTGTTCCTATTGCAATCGGCGGGAATCCAATTCCCTACACAGAGTTTGGCTTTAAAATAAATTCTTCGAATAACTTTTCCGGCAAAAATCCTGATCCGGTAGGTCCCCCTCCGTTTGCTTCTGGCAACCCCAACAACAGTACCAGAATAACCATAGGTACCAATAGCGGCTATGCTACACAGAATGCAACTAATGCAAACTGGAGTAATATTTGGAACGGACAATTTGACTTTCTAAATCATTTTTTCATACGGCAGGACGATAACTGGGTTATCAAACCAGAAAAAGAAAACAAGATGGTTCGTGTTTCGGTTGATTACGAAATTATCTGGACAGCGGGGGCTGGCAGAAATATGTGGATACATGTAAACAACAATGAGGCAAACGCCACACGGTCTTTGCTGGGTACTGCTTCCCAGCTTCTTATTAATCCACTCACTGCCGCAATGGGCAGCAGAGAAACCGCCATTGCCACCTGGGATTTACAGGACTATGTTACCAGCGAAATCAGAGGGATTGAAACTCGGGGAATAAGAGGACATGAAACCCTGGACAAATCCTTTATAACCATAGTCGCTCTGAGCAACGGCGGTAACATTTATGTTTCGGGTATAAGGATTGAGGAATTCGAGGAGTAACCGACTCTTTACCAAATTAAAAAATCTTTTTCCAGAATACGAAGTATTGCTTCGGTAAAGAAGTAATCCCCGTAAATTATTGGCACTTGGGTTTCATGAGGTTTTCCGTGATAGGCGGCAGTTCCCTTTCCAATGATGCCGTCGGTTTCGATGTTCCAGTCTGCAAAGTTTTTTTCTGCCGTTGAAAGAAGCTTTAACGCTGCGTTTGTGTACAGGTTTTTTTCGTATTCGCCAACATGGCTGGTTATTTCCAGAAGACCGCAAGCGCTGATCATTGCCGCCGTTGAATCGTACTTGACAGGTTCGGCAGGAGAGCGGAAATCCACGAGCGGCAGCCAGTCGTTTTGGGCAAAATTGCCTATTACATAGTGGGCTATTCTTTTTGCAACATCCAGAAACTTATGGTCGCCGGTGTGGCGGTAACTCAAGGCAAAACCGTACATCGCCCAGCCTTGTCCGCGGCTCCATGATGAGCCTGACGCGAAACCCTGCCCTGCAGGAGTTTCCTGACATTCCCCGGTAAGTGGGGACAAAACGGCAATATGATTGCAGCTTCCATCCGCCCGCAGCAAATGGTTTATCGAAGTATATGCATGTTCCATACCAATTACACGGTAACGGGGATCGTCAATTTCCTTTGAAGCCCAGTACAATAATGGCAGATTCATCATACAGTCGATGATGATCCAGCCGGTACGATCCTTATTCCATGCACGAATAAATTTCCCAGCAGGATTGTAGCGCCCTGCCAGAAGATTTGCAGCATGGAGAGAACGTCTGCGTGAATCTTTGTTGCCGGTAAGCCGGTAATTTGCCGTTGATGTATGCAGCCACATAAAGCCAACATCATGATGCAGACCTTCGTAGCTTTCCAATGCGCTATCAAGTCTTACCTCAATGTTTTCGGCGGTTTTGCGGAACAGTTCTTCTTTTGTTGCATTGTACATTTGCCAGAGCATCCCCGGCCAGAAACCGTTAGTCCACCAGAAAATGCCTTCTGGTTTTTCTAAATCTTTGTAACGGCCGTTTTCTGGTATATAAGGTATACTGTTTTTATTACGCTCACATTCAGCCATCAGTTTAATTTTAAGTTTTTCAAAAATTTCCTGCGCCCATGTTTTATCCATGTAATGCTCCCTAAAAAAGTTTAACATAAAATATGGTGACAGTCACCAGTATGTCATTACACTTTATATGATAGCAAGCTTTAGGGAGATGTTGGAAAAATCCGGGTAATTGACACATTCATTTTTTAAAGCCAGAATAAAACATGAACCTTGCAAATAAACTCACTCTTTTTAGAATTATCCTTGCTCCTGTTTTTTTTGTTATTTACCTTTTACCGCACTTTTTTCCTTCGCTGTCTGTTGATGGAGGAAAATGGACAATACCTGTTCTTTGGATCGTTTTTATTGTTTCGGAATTAACAGATTATTTTGACGGTCTTGCTGCCCGCAAATTAAAATTGACAAGCGACTTTGGAAAGTTATTCGATCCTTTTGCTGATACGCTTGTTCAACTTACCTGTTTTTTTTGTTTTGTAATCGACGGTACATGGGGCGGCGGAATTCTTCCTGTCATTCTTTTTTTGATAGTCATTTACCGCGAGTTTGGGGTTCTTTTTCTTCGCAATCTGATGTTAAAAAAAGGCATTACGCTTGGAGCGCGTATGGGCGGGAAAATTAAAACTGTCGTTTATATTATTGCAATAGGCGCTGCCCTTCTTGCCGCCACTTTTGAGCGTCTTGCTGTTTTTGAACATCTTCTGCCGCAAACAAAAACCGCCGCACTTGTTGTTTTTATAGTTTCTGTAATTATTGCAGTTGTTTCCTTTGTTGATTACGCTATAGTTTACCAGAAAACAGGAAAGAACCATGGATGAAAAACCCAGGGTCTTTTCCGCTCCAGGCAGAACTGAACTTGCAGGTAACCATACAGATCACAATCGCGGTAAAGTATTGGCGGCATCCATTCAAATGGATAGTATCGCTGTCGTACAAAAAACAAACGATAACGCTGTGTTTATTCGATCCGCCGGTTTCCCCGATGTAAAAATCAATTTGACTGACTCAAATGGCGCACCAGACCTATCACCCAAACCAGAAGAAAAAGAAACTACAAGCGCCCTTGTCCGGGGAATAGCATCGGAATTAACCAGGCGAGGTTTAAACGTTGGCGGATTTTCGGCCAGCATTACATCAACTGTGCTTCCCGGCTCGGGGTTGTCGTCATCAGCGTCAATCGAAGTGTTAATCGGCCTCATCTTTGACAAGCTTTACGGCGGGGACAAACACAGTAAACCAGCTTTAAGCCCGCTGGAAATTGCGCAAATTGGACAAATTGCAGAAAACGTTTATTTTGGAAAACCATGCGGACTGATGGATCAAATAGCCTGCGCCACCGGAGGGGCTGTTGCAATTGACTTTGAAGATGCGGCAAACCCTATCGTAAAACAAATCAACTTTGATCTTGCCGGCGTTGGATATGCGTTATGTGTAGTGAACACCGGCGGCAGCCACGCAGATTTAACGGCAGATTACGCATTGATCCCCGCAGAAATGAAAGCTGTTGCCGCTTTTTTTGGCAAGTCCGTATTGCGCGAAATTGATAAAAAAACTGTTCTTTCAAACGCAGTCCAAATCAGAAAAGCGCTTGGAGACAGGGCTTTATTACGTTCAATTCACTTTTTTGACGAAAACCTGCGGGTGGACCTTATGACCAATGCACTAACAGAGATGGAAAATGCGGCAGATACAGATAAAATAAAAGCTTTTAAATCCTATCTGGAATTGGTAAATGAATCGGGGGACTCTTCCTGGGAACTTTTACAGAATGTGTTTTCCCTGAATGATCCTGCCGCACAGGGAATCTCAGTTGCGCTTGCACTAACCAAGGATTTTTTCCGCAGCCAAAAACTACCAAGCGCTTGTGCTGCAAAAGCAGCATGCAGGGTTCACGGCGGCGGATTTGCCGGAACCATACAAGCGTACATCCCGCTTGACGTTATGGACGTTTACCGCACCAACATCGAAGCGGTTTTTGGCGCAGGGGCAGTAACACCGCTGCAAATCAGGCCTGTGGGTGCGGTAGAGTTATTTTAGCCAAGAAGGGGAATCGAACCCCTGACCTGCACATTACGAGTGTGCCGCGCTGCCAACTGAGCCATCTTGGCGGATGAGTTATTATACCAACGAAAAGTGAAGATAATCAACGACATGACAGGCGAGTTGACTTTAATCCTCTTTTTTAACACAATAACTGTATATGGAAGACTTTCTATCAAATCCGGTAACTCGAGCCTCGCTGGAAAGTTTAAGTACAGGCGAATTAATAAAGGCAGCAGACTCTTTTGGCATTGACATACCTGCAGGACTGGAAAGGGTCTTCATAATAGAAGAAATTTTAGAATATGCCAGCGAGCAGGCTGATTTATCAGCAAAAAAAATATCAAATAATGAATTAATTGTTAATCCGGTATATTCGGAAACATCTCCTTTGCCAAAACAATATAATATTACTTTTATAGAAGTGATAATCAGGGATCCTCTTTGGGTTTTTGTTTTTTGGGAAATAAAAGAACACGACAAAGAAACTTATAAAAATATGCCGGATTTTAAAGGTTATTGTTTAAGAGTTATTTCTGCAAATCAAGGAGAAACCGAACAGCAATCTTTGGACAATTCTTTTACTGTGGCAGT
The DNA here is from genome assembly GCA_031281025.1 of Treponema sp. Lineage (GTDB taxonomy): Bacteria > Spirochaetota > Spirochaetia > Treponematales > Breznakiellaceae > WQXQ01. The sequence continues at coordinate 14,441 of JAITFY010000035.1, forward strand.
TGGGCCGCAAGACAATGCCAGGTATTTGGGTTTTGCCGAACGAACAACCGATACATCAAATTACTCGGGACGTTATGTAATCAGGTTAAGCGCATTATGCGGCGATTCTGAACTGCATATTGCAACTTCGCAGAGTTTTAATCTGCCAAAATTATACGAAAATGGAATTATATCTGACATGAGCAGCAACAAGTTAATCTATCTGTCAGGAATAGAGGACCTGTCAATTATAAAAAAAACGGATCGGCAATCCAGAGGTAAGAGGTTATAATGGAGTTCCGTTATGCGATATCTCTTGTTTACGAAGCTCATTTACCTTTTGTAAGGGAATTCAGCAAAGAAAACGATCTATCCCAGAAGGGCGAGGAAGGCTGTTTTTTTCAACTTATTTCTGAAACATTGCTTCCTTTGCTGGAAGTATTAAACCGGCTGGAAAACGATCAGGTTCCTTTCCGTCTGGCTTTGGCAATTTCTCCGGTTTTATGCCACATGCTGAATGACGAGTATCTTCAAAAAAAATACCTGCACTACGTTGATAAACAAATTGAATTTGGAAGACAAGAACTGGAACGCACATCCAATGGCGAAATATACAAATTGGTCATGAGTTATTACAACCAAATTGTAGACAGAAGAATTGCATTTACCGAACGTTACGAAAAAAATCTACTAAAAGCATTTGAATCTTTCAGACGCAAAGGCAGACTAGAAATATTGGGCAGCAGCGCTACTTACGCATATTTACCGCTAATAAGCCATAATCCCGAATCATTACAGGCTCAGATGGAGGTACCTGCTTCTGTATACCGCCGTTACTTTGGAGGAACTCCTCATGGGTTTTGGCTGCCTGCATTTGGATGGTCCTCTGCGCTGCAACCATACTTAAAAGCGTATAATTACACTTATACAATTTTAGAAAGTCACGGTCTTTTGTTCGGCAATCCTGCTCCGGCAAAAGGCTGTTTTTACCCTGCAAAAACACCTAATGGAACATTCATCTTTGCAAAGGATCTGTATGCTGCACACGATATAAAAAAAGCAGCAACGGATGAACTTTACCGCAACAATGACAGGGATGCCGGTTATGAATTGCCGCCAGAATTGGTAAGCCCGTTTTTAAGTGTAGATGGCGAACGTCAAAGAACGGGATACAAGTATTGGTCCCGCATAAATTCCAACATGGAAAATAGCCACAACATATATAATCCGCAAGCGGCATCTGACAGGGTGGTTAAACATACAAGAACATTTTTGGAAAACACCATTGCACGTCTGGAAGAAGCATCAAAATACATGGACGAAATCCCAATAAGCATTAATGCGTATAATGCCGGAAGTTTTGGACATTCCTGGTACGAAGGCACTCAATTTATAGAAACACTTTTTAGAATGGCCTGCGAATACAAAGATATCCGTTTTGTATCCTTAAGCGAATATCTTTTTAAACAGGAAACATCTTCCATTCAGGTTATTACACCCGAATTGTCATCAAGCGGCGTAAATGGATACACCGAATCATGGCTGGACGCCTCAAATGACTGGATTTACCGCCACATGTTTCGTGCTATGGAGCGCATGACAGAGCTTGCCGAACGTTTCCCCGACGACACAGGTTTAAAAGAACGCGCATTAAACCAGGCTGCCCGTGAAATACTTCTTGCCCAATCATCCGACTGGCCTGCTTTTTTGCACAATCAAAATTCAAAAGAATACGCACGTTACAAAGCGGAAATTTCCCTTCGCAACTTTACTACAATTTACGAAGCGCTGGGCAGCAATTACATCAGCACCGAATGGCTGACAACACTGGAACGTAAACATAATGTTTTCCCGAACATAAACTATAGAGTGTTTCGCCGTAAAAAATAGGATTTTTTAATCTGGATTTAAAAGTCCAGCCTGTGAAGCTCTTCAATGCGCTGCATAAGTTCTTCGCGGTCGTTGAGCATGGCTAGACCTTCCCGTGCAGGATCGTACCTTGGATTAATACGAAGCGCTTCTTCCCAGCACAATCTGGCATCGGAAATATATCCGCGGGAATATGCCTCCATTCCCAATAAATAGAGTTCATCAACTTTGTTAGAAGTATAACTGCGTCCGCCATCACCTAAATCAAAACGAACCCCCAAACTAACTCTGTTTAACGGCTGTAATTGCGTCAGCAGATCCAGGGTGTAGTTTATATCAACAGCGATTTTTTCCAGGTTGATGACACTGCCGACAGAAACCCGGCTGCTTCCGGCTTTGTACATAAACCCGCCGCGCATCGATAAACAATTTGTAACATTAATAGAAAAACCAAATGAACCATACGGAAGTTCAGAATAAGAAATATCCATTAAATTAACCGGCATGAAAAAATCAAGACCAAAAGTAAGAGGGCGTATGGGTTTGTACGATATTCCAAAACCAGCAGATGTAGGAAGAGGTTCTCCCATTGCCGGAGGACCAAGATTTTTTATCACAAAAGCCGCTGATGCATTTTTTTCTCTTGAGCTGTATGGTTTTAAAAAGTTAAACCTTGTCAGTACACCGATATCAACCATTGCCATTACAGCAGATTGATCCAGGCCGCTCATTAAATTATCATTGCTGCCAAAGTAGTCAGGCATTAGGCGATAAGCACCTTTTAAGTTCATACCCAGTGACACACCGGAAAAATAATACCCGGAAAGGAAATTATAAGAGGCGTTAAGAATTGCTACCCCTTCGGAATAATAACCGCCGGAAACTCTGTCGCCGTAAAGATTGTATTCGGTAAATGGCGTATATAAAATTCTTGCCCCAGCCGCAACACCTAAATTACCATAACGAGTGGCATAGGCCACGCCTTCGATTTTTGTGTCGGCTATCCAGTTATTGTGAAAAAAAGCCAATTCTGATTTTTCCAGCATGGAAGAACCTGCCGGATTAACCTCGATAAACGAAACATCATCAGAAACTGCCAAAAAGGCAATCATACCCTCTGAACGTCCCCCCATAGGAATATTCAATACCGGAAACGTAGTTAACCCTGCATTATTATCGATTCCGTAAATTCGGCTTAAATAATCAGCAATATTGCCATAAGTATCCTGCCTTTCGGCAAAAATCGGCGAAAAAGAAAAAAATACCAATAAAACGATAAAAACTACCGTTATTTTTGAACGAATCATATCTATCCTTAAATCTATAGCAATTTACGTCAATTGTCTATTATATCGGTTGTTTAACCAAAACTTTTGACAGCAAAATTACGATAATATAGTATAGTATGATAATGGCGAGTTGTGCCCACAGATCAACATTTTTAGTTATTTCCGCATTTTTACTGTTTTCGGCATTAACTCCGGTTTATGGCGGCGGCGGCCGGGATCATGATTTGGCAAGAGTTGACGCTCTTATAAATGAAAGAGAATACGATCAAGCAACATTGATTTTGACTGATTTTGCCAGACGTTACCCGGACAGGTTTGACCAGGCGCAAACACGGCTGCGCCGGATATACCAAATACGCGATGAATTTAACCGCACGGCAGATGAACTGATAGACACCTTGTTAGAAGACCCTGACAATGACGAAAAATTGCTGGAATTGTCCACAAAACTTTTTACCCTTGAAAATGAAACCAGCCCATTATTGGCATCTTTTTTATTAAGAACTCATGAGATTGCGCAATTTAATGTTAACAGAAACCAGCTGCGTCAAATTTTGGAAAGAGGCAGGGAATTGCTTGACGAAAAGGATGGTGTAAGAGCCATTCAAATTTATGCAAGCGGAATGGACTTCATGCGTTCTGAATTTTTCACAGCCAATTACGGAGAAGAAATCGAAAGTGAAGTGATAAGGGAAACAGAAAGAGTAAATACGCTTCTTGCAACTTTCCAGCAAGCCAGTACACAAATGGAATCGCTTTCGGCGGAACTTATTCGTAATATCAACACTGGTGACTTTAACAGAATAACACAATCAATTAACAACCTGATGCCTGCAGTGAACACATTTATCGAATTAAAACACGAATTATATACAGCATCCTTTGCATTTTCGCGTATATTTGAAGTAGTTCTGGCAATTGATCCGTAAATGGGCAGCCGTAACCATCTTGCATTTCTTTCGACATTAATTCACGGACGAACCGATGAACATATCCAGGAAGGAATGTTAGGTGCATTTGATGTTGTATGGAGAAATTCAGTTGGATCAAGCCTAAATGCTTTTTCCGCTTACCTCCAGCGGGCAAACAACACTGCTCTTACCGCATTTAATGCACGGAATTTTGCGAATACACCAGCTTCTCTTGGTCAGAGTGAAAATTTCTATAACTTAACAAGGCAGTTTTTTGATAAACACCATGAATTTTTTACAGACGAACAATCGTTGGCAATTACACTGTTTGGAAACAATATTTTAAATCTGGATACACATCAATATCTGGAATTATTTTCGTTAAACGAAGCCAATAACGCCCTTATACAAATATCAAATGCTGTATTACGGCAAAATAGAGACACCTCATCTTTTGCCCAGTGGCAGCAGGGAAATATTGCTGCAAATGCTGCATTATCATCAGAGCAGCAAACAAGAAACACAATTAACTCGCTTCAACGGGAAATAGAAAACATAACAGCAAGAGCAGGCCTTATTGATACAGAGATAAACAGGCATCATGACATTGTTCATTTAACAAATACATTAACTGCAATTGATTCTTTATCCTCTGGTTTTATGGAAGAAGAGCGTATATCCGTTTACAGGTATTATACAATTGCACATAACGATTTGCAGAATACAATAAACACAGGAAGAGCCAACCTGGAAAGAGGCAGCAGTTTTCTGGAAGGAGACAGGCAAATAGCAGAAGATGGGGACGTTACCATTCTAAGTTTCCCGACAGAAGCATTGGAAATACTCTCTCCAATAGTTTCCACACTGACTATTGAGCTGCAAAATAACAATAGAATTTTGACACAATTCAGGAATGAGCCGCAAACGATCAGGGCAAACGAAGAAATGACAAACCTATTTGGTAATTACGAAGCGACTGTAAACGAAATGACAATGCTGTTAAACCAGACAACAGCGTTAACCAATAACGCCCGCTCAAGATCTTCCCAGGCGGAAGCATACAGGCAGGAAGGAGACAGGCTCTTTAGAGAAGCGCAAGGAGCTTCTTTAAGACAGGACTTTGGCCTTGCGCGCGATCTTTTGCAAAGATCATCCGCCAGAATTGCTGCTTCACTGGAAATACAGGCATCCTCCGAATTGCGTTCACACTGGGATACTCAGTTAATTAACCTGGGGCAGGCAATTTCCAGCGCCGAAAACGATATGATAATTACAGAAGTACGTGACATGGTTAACAGGGCAAGACAATTATATTTTGCCGGGAATTTTCAACAGGCAGAAGAAAATTTGGAGCGCGCCCGAAATCGCTGGCGTGTAACAAACCCCGAAGAAAATGAAGAAGTTATTTACTGGCTGGCTATTATACGGACAGCTTTATCGGCACGTTCAGGCAGGGTGATATCTCCCACTGCACCCCTGTTTTCGGAAATGAGCCAGTTGTTAAGCCAGGCGCAAAGAAACTTTGAAGAAGGAGTGCGCTTATTAAACATAGGACAGCGTACCAATGGACTGGTCAGATTTAACGAAGCGCTTCTGATAACAAGAGAAGTTAGACTGATGTTCCCGCTTAATCAGGAAGCAGGTATCCTGGAACTAAGAATCGAGCAGCACACAGACCCTGCTGCATTTAACGCTGCATTTGAGCAGCGTCTTAGGACGGCAATTACAGGAACCAGAGCGCGCTCAATCGAAGCTTTTGCCGATCTTCAGAACCTTGCAGAAATAAATCCAAGATACCCCAACATTAGAGGTATTATAACACAGGCAGAAATAGATATGGGTTTCCGTCCGCCGCCGCCAAACCCTGCGAATATTGCGCGTTCACGGGAACTGACAGCATCCGCCGGCCGGATACTGAATGAAAATCTTACTACCTTATTTGATGCAGCTTTGACACAAATAGACGAAGCAATTTTGCTGGATATGGGAAATACACAGGCAACATTGATTAAAGACAGACTTCTTACCAGAATGAATATTCCCGATGCCATTGTACTTTCCAGCGAAGATGAAATAATTTTTCAGCGTGCAATGCGCGAATTACAGGCCGGAAACACCATTGTAGCAAGGGCGCTTGTGGGAAGCCTTATGGAAAACCCAAGAAACCGTAACATAACAAAACTTGTAGAATTACAACGAAGGCTGGCAACATTATGAATAAATTGTTTTATGGTTTTTTCCTGATTATACTTTTTTTATTCCCGTCTACTACCCCTCTTTTGGCAGTTGATTTTTTCTGGGAAGAAGCGGAACTTTTTACCAGCCGTCAGGGAAGGTTTCCTGTAAGCGCATACTCTGACAGAATAGCTGCTGTAGCATGGCAAGAAGTTACACCTAACAGAAACCCTCAAATTGCAGCCACTGGTTTTATCACTATTTATCTGGCTGTTAAAGTGCCGTCTCAAGATACAGAAACCTGGCAACAAAGAGGCGCTATCGCAGGCCCTTATGCTTTTTCCGGCACTGAACCGTCAATTTTAAGCATAACAGTTGATAACCGCAACAGGATAATAATCGCAGCAGCAACAGGGGGCATAGAGACTGAGTTAATAATCTCCGAAGATTACGGTGCTACATTCCAGCGGCGGACAATCGATATGGGCGCAGAAAACTCAGTTGCTCCGCGTATTTATGTACGAGCCGACGGAGGTTACCTTCTTTTTGCCACCAGAGGTTTATCTCAATCTTTATCCATCTATTATTCCAGATCCGATGACTTGATAAATTGGGCGCCTTTTGAATCTTTTACTCCAGAAACCACCTTATCATTTAATTTCCTTCCTGCTCATGCAAGTATAAAAAACAGAGATATTGTTTTCTTCCAATCACTAACTATGGGAATTGAAACTGCATCTAATTTTCAGCTTTATTTTAAAATTAGTGAAAATGGCGGCAGAACATGGACAGAGGCAAGACGTTTAACAACATTTACCGATCCTGTACACCCGCAGGCCAATCCAAACAATTTTGACAATCAACGGCCGCATATTATCAGGTACAATGCGGATAATTTATTCCTGGTTTGGGAACGGCGCTTATTAAACCAATCACCTCATATTTACAGCGCTGTATTGGATGTTAATGGCAATTTAGCCGGACAAGTTGAACGTGTAAACAGCATAGATGCATACTGCAATTATCCGATTGGTTTTATTTACAAAGATCAACCAATAGTGGTCTGGTTTGATAACCGAAGCGGAAATAACAGAATTATTCTTGCCCAGCGCGGGGCTTTTTCCTGGGATAACCATCTTCTTTCCAGCGTTACTACGGAATCTTCTTTTGCAAGACCAATTATCAGCCAGGACAGCGTTTTTATTTTTTGGCAGACAACAGTACGCGATACAGGACGTATTTTTGTACTTGCCCCGGATCGTTCAGTTGACAGCCCCGTGATATCCACGCTTAACTTTGCATCCGGCAGAGTTAACCGCGCAGAAAGAGCCCGTGTTTCGTGGAACATACCAAGAGACACCTCTGGCATTTACGGATTTTCGTATAGCTGGAGTCAGGACGAAAATGTAATTCCACCCGAACAGGTAATGATCTTTAATATTGGCAATACTTCAAACCTTAATTTGGAAAACTATGCAAGTACAGACGGCCTGTGGTATTTCAGCGTCCGTGCGCTTGATTATGCAGGCAACTGGTCAGTGCCGTCAACAGTTACGTTTCACAGAAAAACAATACCGCCGCCTGCACTTACGCTTCAGCAGCCAGCTACAGACGAAAATGGATTTTTAATTTCAAACAACCTTAGTATGTTATGGGAAGCTTCCGCTGATCCATTCATTGCAGGTTATACATGGAATCTTCAATATTTGGGTACGCAAACGGGTACACAAGATGAAACAAGGATCAATGCGCCTCCTTCCAGTTTAATGGGCACAGGCACAACGGCCAATTTTCAAAATATTGATAACGGAACATGGGTTTTTGCAGCGGCGGCAATTGATCAGGCCGGTAACATTGGGCAGCCGGCAAACGTTATTTTTAGAACAAACAAGTTTATTCCTTTTACGGATATCAGTTTTGTTGATGCAAGACAGGACGAACAAGGCGTATTATCAATAAGGTTAATCGGACGCGGTTTTACAACTAACGGAACAATCACCTCGATCGTGCTTGAACAAGAAACATCAACATACGTCACAAGCGATTTTACTATTCATTCAGACAGGGAAATTTCCGGAATCGTATTTGAGCAAATTAATGAAGGTAATTACCGGTTAAGAATTGAACATTCAACAAGAGGCTGGTTCACTGCCGCACCGTTTGTTGCAGCTTCCAGAACCGGAACCGTAAAATTCGGAGATTACTCTCATTTATGGAGACCAACATGGAACATACAACCTTTTGGGACAATTGTTTTTAATCCAATATATATTCTTACATTTATACTTATAATTTTATGCTTACTTGGATTTTTTGCAGTTATCCGGGGAATAGGCGGAATTATTACAGAAAATACAGCAATCAGACAGGAAGCGTATGCAATCATAACAGGAGATTTTATGCCAATGGAAAAGAAACAGAAAATAAAAAGAATAGAAAAAAGGGGAAGAGGTTTAAGTTTTAAACTAACAAGCTTTACCATCGCTCTTGTTCTGGTAGTTATAATAATGATATCCACACCAATGTATTTAATAATGACAAATACACAACGCGAAACCCTATTAAAAAGTTTGCATGATCGCTCTACTGTTCTGCTTGAAGGGCTTGTTTCCAGCGTAAGGTCCTATATGCCACTGGCAATTCAAACAATGGGAGAACGCGGAATTCTGGAAATGATGAATCTTCCTTCTCAATCTGCCGCTCTCTCGGAAGCAAATTATATAACCATTATGGGTAAAGGTTTAGGATCAATACATACAGATCATATTTGGGCATCAAATGATCCGGAAATTATTTCTAAAATTGATACAACCGAATTACGGCATGGAGTGTCGCGATTTACCGATTCCCTTACCGGCTATTTGCAGGATATCAGCGGCGAAATAAACAGCCGCGCACAGGAAAGCGCAGGGGATCTTTCCAGAAGCATAAGAGAAATGACGCAGGAAGCGCAAGCCATTCCGTTTAGCGAAGCCAACATACAACGCATTATGGATATTCAGGTTTCCATTAACTCGCTGGAAGTAAGGCTTACAGAAACACTTTCCGAAGTATTTGAAAGAATTGGCTCGTATCCTCAATTTTATATAGATAAAATAGATAATACAGAAGGCAGAAAATATATTTTCTATAAACCGATTTTGTACCACCAAGCAGCAGATAATGATTTCTTTCGCGGTTTTGCCATTCTGGAAGTAAGCCTGGATTCTATTGTCGAAGAAATATTTTACGGACAGATGAGACTCCTTTTGACTATTGTTATTGTTGCACTTGTGGCATTGATTTTTGGAATAATAGGAGCGGTTATATTCTCTAATTTAATTATTATACCGCTTCGCAAACTGGTTAGTCATATCGAATTGATTCGCGATACAGATGATAAAGCAAAACTTGCAGGAAAAGAAATCCAGTTTACCATAAAGGACGAAATTGCAGTATTGGGTAATACCATCAATGACATGACACAGGGGCTTGTAAAGGCAGCGCTTGCTGCATCCGATCTTTCAATAGGAAAAGAAATACAAAAGAAATTTATCCCATTGGATGCGGACAGCCAGGGCAACAAACATACAACCGGTATAAAGAGAACGCCAAACCTGGAGTTTTTTGGTTATTATGAAGGCGCTAAAGGCGTCTCAGGAGATTACTTTGATTACATAGATCTTGGCGGCCGCTACTACGCCATTATCAAGTGTGACGTTGCCGGAAAAGGCATCCCTGCGGCATTAATCATGATTCAGGTAGCAACCATGTTTATGAACCATTTTAAACAATGGAAACCAAATGAAAAAGGAATGAAAATAGAAGAAGTAGTTTATCAAATAAATGATTTTATTGAACACTTGGGATTCCAGGGTCGTTTTGCCGCTTTTACACTTTGCCTCTTTGACTCAGAAACCGGAATTGTCCGCTTCTGCAATGCCGGCGATAACATAATCAATTATTATGATGTATCCGAAAACAAATTAAAAACCATTAATCTGCCTGCAACTCCTGCAACAGGAGTGCTTCCCAACGTTTTAATTGAAGCAACCGGCGGATATAAAGTCCAAACAGTTACAATTGACAAAGGCGATATCCTTCTTCTTTTCACTGACGGTATAGAAGAAGCAAAAAGAAAATTCCGCAACAGCGAATTCAAGGAAATACTTTGTACAGAAGGCCCGGTTGATACTCCGCATGGCAATCATTTATGCGGGCAAGGAGACGAAGAATTATCCGGTGATCGTGTAAAGGATATTATCAATGCAGTAATGGCGCGCCAGGTTTACACATTACACAAGTACCACAATCCAGAAGGCGAAATTGAATTACAATTTGATTTTTCGACATGCGAAGGCAATGCGGACGAAGTGATAATGGCCCTTGTTTCGGTAGAAAAAATGTTCCGGTGTTATAAACCTGCAAACGCTGGACCAGACAATTATATTTTGGTAGACAAAAAAGTAGACGAATTCCTAAAAAACCACTTTGTGCAATACCGGCGTTATTGTGCCTATACACGGGAATGTAATGAATATCCTGCATATATGTATTATACTCACGTTATGGAAGACGAGCAGTACGACGATCTGACCATTTTAGGAATTAAGCGTATATAGCGTATAGGGAAAAACAATGACATTTAGCGAAAGAATGAAAGAATTATTTGAGCATGGCTGGACAATATCAAAAGATTTAGCCGCAAAAGCAAGTGAAAAAGCGCAAGATATGAGCGAAAAAGGCATAATAAAGTGGGATATAAAACAACTGGAGAGTCAGGCGCAAAAACTCATAACCCGTCTGGGCAATAAAGCCTACATTGCTTTTACAGAACAAAACCAAACAACACTTGAACGTGATTCTTTAGAAATACGGATAACACTGGAAGAAATTGCAACAATAAAGGAACAAATAGAAAAAAAAGAAAGAGAATTAAAAAACCGCTAGTTTAGTATCCATACCCACTTGATACATTTTGATTTTTTTTGTATATATAAAGAAGACTCCTCATAAGCGAAGGGTCTTGGGCCGCTAGCTCAGCAGGTAGAGCATCGCCCTTTTAAGGCGGTGGTCGGTGGTTCGAATCCAGCGCGGCTCAATATAAAAAAGGTAAGGAAAAATCCATCTAAGATGAATTTTTCCTTTTTTTTGCTTTAGAACTTCACTGGATTCGAAACGGAGCCGCGACCCCGTAGGGCATGAAAATGCCCTACGGGGTAAACCGACAGGGATGTCGGTTTAGCGGCGCAGACGGCCTGGAGCGAAGCAACAGGATGTTGCTGAGCGGAAGGCGAATCCAGCGCGGCTCAATACAGAAAAGGTAAGGAAAGCTCCATCAAAAGATGGAGCTTTTTATTTCTCTTTAAGGTTAAAAACGCCATCCCAATCGGGTACAGGGGGATTTGTCTGGAATTTGATACAACGATTTAAAAAAAGCTGCGAAGGTCTATCCTGGGGGAATAGTTTCAAAATCTGTTTAAAAGCCAATCCGGCATTTTTCCAGTTGCGAGATTCAAAAAGAACAAGAGCTTTATTAAAAAGCAACGCCAGTTTTTTTAAATCGGCAGAAGCATGATCTCTTGTTTCCAGTATTTCATAAATACGCACAGGTTCCTGTATTCCAACAACCCTGATGCTGTCAAGCCGCCGTGTAAGAAGGTGTGTTCCCGTTTCCTGTACTGTCGCTTCTGAGGCAAGAATCCAGGTTCCGTATTGTTTATTAACGCCTTCAAGCCGTGCCGCAAGATTAACCGCATTGCTGATGATCGTATAGTTCATCTTTTTTTGCGTTCCCATGTTTCCTACAATCATTTCGCCTGTGTTAATGCCAATCCTTGTTATAATTGGCGTAGGACTAAGCTTTTTTTCCAGGATATAACGGTTTGCTTCTTTTTCTGCCCGTTTCATCAAAATTGCTGCAAGACAGGCTCTAAGAGCGTGGTCTTCCAATTCTAGTGGTGCCCCAAAAAACGAAATGATCGCATCACCCTGATATTTGTCTATCGTTCCTTTTTGCTCAAGAATAATATCGCTCATAGCAGAAAGATAGTAATTTAATAAATCGATTAATTGCTCTGGTTTTAATACTTCTGCTATGCGTGTAAAACTTTTTACATCTGTAAAAAGTGCAGTCATGTGCCGATTAATTCCGCCAAGCTGTAGCCGTGTGGGGTCGCTTACAATTTCTTCGACTACATCTTCCGAAAGATATGTAGAAAAAGCACGGCGTAGATTGTTGTTAAAGTATTGGAGTTTTTCATGAGCTTCTTCGATATTACGGATCAATGTTACTGTCTCGGTAATATCCTGAATTAAAATGATCCATCCTTGAGTAACCCCAGACTCGGAGGTAATTCTATTTTGCCAACCTGAATAAATCCTTCCTGGTCGTTGAGGTAGTGTAAACTCCAGTTCCTGCCGAGTTTCCTGTTCGGAATTCACCTGCGTTTTTTCTGTTTCTTGTGTAAGTTCTGCAGGCCAATTTTCCAGCGATAAAATGGATGCACCTTTTTGATGTTCACTTAAACCAGGAAACAATTCCTGCGCATTTTTGTTTGATCCTGTGTACGCCATACTCCAATCAAGGACGATAAAAGCATCCCGAATTAAATCCAGAGTGATGGAATGAGCTTTTGGCGCAAGGTCAAACATATCGCTTCGCACAACGTTATAATAAAAAATAAAATTGGAAAGGATCATTACAAAGGCGGTAAAGTTAATCCCCGCAAGGGCTGTTGTAAAAAAGAACGATAAAGCCACATAGCTAAAATTTGCAATTAAAGGAGCAAGCGCACTTATCAAAAGAAGGATAAGCCCAAAACGCCGCCCTCGACTTTGCTTGATAATGCTACGAATTAAAACTATACAAGAAAGTACTATGCAAAAAAGAGGATAAAAAGTACCAATCAAGTACAAAGAACCTGGCTCAATAGTCATGCCCAATATTGGGTTCAAGGGATCGTAAGTATAACTGGTATAAAGCAGTTGATGATGCTCAAAAGTAAACGCAATTATATAAACAAAAATCGGCACGATGAGCAACGGAATCTGGTAATATTTTTTTGGGATACGAATTTCGCAATAATCGGCAACAAAGAAGAAAAACAATGGAGACATAAAACAGCCCCCAGCATACATAATCTTTATTGCAAT
>JAITFY010000038.1 GCA_031281025.1 Treponema sp.
TCCTTGTATGTCTCATAAAACTGCCGCATACGGTACAAACCCCGCCGATTAAAACCTTTAATTTCCGGGTAATTTTGCTGTATATTGTCAGCCAAAGAGTCCATAAAAGAATCGCCCCAAAGTGGTTGCTGCTACTCCTGCGTGACCTACTTTATCAAGTCTGTGGTAATACCCATTACGCCGATATTTTTTGCTTGAAACTTAATTTGAAGCCCAGATTATCCATTACTTTTGCTATTGTAAAAAAAGATGGATTTCCGGCAGGAGAAAGCGATTTATACAAGCTGGATCTGTCAAGGCTAAGCTCCCTTGCAAGCTGAGCCATCCCTTTTGAACGGGCTATATCTCCAATGGCTTTTAACAGATATTCGGGATCATCTTCTTGTATGGCAAGCTCAATAACCGCCTCAAGTGTACCAACGACATCCTCTTTGGTTTTAATTTCATCTGCAAAGTCCCAGTCACTAAAAGTTATTTTTCCCATAGTCAATTCTCCTCTTCATAAGCTCGAGCTATTTTCTTAGCCTCGGCAATATCCGCCTGCTGAGTTCTTTTATCCCCGCCACATAGCAATATGATAATTTCTTTGCCAGTGTCTCTATAATAAACACGATAACCCGGACCGTAATGGATACGCATTTCTGTACAGCCTTCTCCAATAGGCTCAACATCTCCGGGGTTTCCGTTTTCAAGCCGTCTAATTCTGGCATTGATACGGTGTCTTGCTCTCTCATCCCGCAGACCCTCTATCCATTTTTCGTAAACACTTGATTTGCGTGTCCTCATATATCAAGTGTAGTCTATAGGCAACAGGCTGTCAAGGGGGTTTTGAAAAGATTTAATTATTTTACAGAGTATTCAGTCTTACCGATTTAAAAAACAACATGGATATTAAACTGGATTTATCATGGGTAACAGCGGCTATTTAAAACTTGTTAGTGTACGCTAGATGTGGTGTACCCTGGCTGATCGCAACACCATAAAAAAGTGGTTGCTGCTATCCTATTGACCAAAACTCCATAGTATGTTTTAATATAACTATAATAAATTTATGGAGAACCAGATGAATAAAAAAACACTTGTTTTAACTTTGATTTTATCAACAATCGGATTATCTTTTGCGTTTTCGCAAACTTCGTCAGATCCTGGTCTGTTTCCAATTATACATAATTTTTCGGCAAGAAATTTTACTACTGAACCTGTAACAAGAACAGAAATTGACCTTCTGGTTCAGGCGGGATTACGGGCTCCAAGTGCCGGGAATCGCCAGCCCTGGCTTTTTACAGTTGTGCAAAACCATACATTGGCAAATCAGATTCTTCCGGATATAACGCAAGGCAATATTCTTATTGTTATTTCCGGTGTTGGAGACGGCAGAACCAACGGCCCTGTTATCCTGTGCTGCGCTCTTGCCGCTCAGAATATGTTTATTGCATCAATGGCTTTGGGACTGGGCGCCCGTCAGTATACTAATGCAAGGTTAATAGAAAGAACCAACGGATTAAAAGCCGAACTGGGAATACCAGAGGATCATAGCGCTATTATTGTAACTCGTTTTGGAAGAATTCCCCCCAATACTGATGTAATTAGTTCAGCATCTCCAAGGCACGAGCCGGGTACTAAAGTAATTTTTAGGTAGTTAACCCACTTGACAATTTTTTAAAAACTTTATAAATTAACCTCAGGATTAAAATAGTCCCCTTCGTCTAGTGGTTAGGACATCGGGTTTTCATCCCGGCAACAGGAGTTCGACTCTCCTAGGGGATGTCTCTAACCCCATTTGTTCGTTAAAGAGCTTTTGGGGTAGGCGGTAAAGCCGCATATTTTTATTACAGGAGTGTTTAAGTGCCCTGCGGAAGAAAACGCAAATTACGAAAAATCGCAACTCATAAACGCAAGAAAAAATTGCGAAAAAACAGACATAAAAACAAATAAAATTTTCTGGTTTATACGAAAACTTGACTTTGAATTATCAATTCTAAGAATTTTAACTATGAATATACGAAATAAAGCGAATGGCTGGCATATTTCGGATTAAAAGTTCGTGATGGTTCGTGTGGTTCGTGGTAATTTAATATAAGGAGTTAACCATGATATCCTCATTACAGAAAGCCCGATATGACTACGCGCCTAAGTTGCCGGATAGTCTTTGTAGTTCTATCCAGGATATTTCCCTGGAATTCGGCTCCCCTACCGAATCAATTTCGGACAGGGAAGAAATTCGTGATATTTTTAAAAACACTTACGGAAAACCGCTTGTTACATTTGCCAAAGGTAATGAGAAAAACGAGAAAATCCAGCGTGAATTAAAAGTAGGCGTTATCCTTTCCGGCGGGCAGGCGCCAGGCGGGCATAATGTAATTGCAGGGCTTTTTGACGGTTTAAAAAAAGGCAACCCAAACTCGACGCTGCTTGGATTTAAGGGAGGGCCAAGCGGCCTTACCGGTAATAAAACCATCAATATAACGAAGGAATTCCTCGATGAATACCGCAATACCGGCGGTTTTGATATAATCGGTTCTGGACGGACAAAAATCGAGACTCCCGAACAATTTGCCGCATCATTGGAAACTGTAAAAAAATTGAACCTGGACGCTGTAGTTGTAATTGGCGGAGACGACTCAAATACAAATGCAGCTCTCCTTGCAGAATACTTTATCGCAAACGGTTCAAACGCACAGGTAATCGGCTGCCCAAAAACCATAGACGGCGATTTAAAAAACGAACACATAGAAACCTCTTTTGGTTTTGATACTGCCTGTAAAACCTACAGCGAACTTATCGGCAACCTTTGCCGTGACACCAACAGCGCAAAAAAATACTGGCACTTTATCAAACTAATGGGAAGGTCTGCAAGCCATATAGCTCTTGAATGCGCTTTACAAACACAGCCAAATGTCTGCCTGATTTCCGAAGAAATCGAAGCAAAAGCCATGTCACTTGAACAAATTGTCGATTTAATCTGCGAATCGATAATCAAGCGCGCTAAAAATAGCGATAACTTTGGCGTTGTTTTAATTCCAGAAGGCCTTGTTGAATTTATTCCAGAAATTAAAAAATTGATAAATGAACTTAACGATGTAATTGCAGCAGAAGAAAAATCTTTTGCAGCCGTAA
Organism: Treponema sp.; assembly: GCA_031281025.1. Classification (GTDB taxonomy): domain Bacteria; phylum Spirochaetota; class Spirochaetia; order Treponematales; family Breznakiellaceae; genus WQXQ01. The sequence continues at coordinate 3,118 of JAITFY010000038.1, forward strand.
CAAATTTTACAGACCAACTAAACTGGTTATCATCGCGCCTTAGTGAATGTTCATACGGAATAATGAAGTCGCTTCCTCCTGACATTGCTCAGCAATTTTTAATGGATCGCGACCCTCACGGTAATGTTCAGGTTTCCAGAATCGAAACCGAAAAACTGCTTCTTGGCATGGTAGAAAAAAAACTAAATAATGGTAAATTCAGCGCATTAACCCACTTTTTTGGATACGAAGGCCGCTGCGCATTCCCTTCCAACTTTGATGCCGATTACTGTTACAGTCTTGGTTTTAGCGCATTCGTATTGATTGCTTCAGGGCTTACAGGTTATCTTTCCAGTGTAAAAAACCTTACCTTTCCTGCCGCTGGGTGGATTGCAGGCGGCGTACCTCTTACAATGATGATGAATCTTGAACAGCGTCATGGCTCCAAAAAACCGGTTATCAAAAAAGCGCTTGTAGAACTAGACGGAAAACCATTTAAAACTTTCGCAGAAAAACGCAGCATTTGGGCGGAGAAAACCTGTTTTCTTTATCCAGGCGCAATTCAATACTATGGCCCCAGCGAAGTTTGCGATTCTCCAACAAAAACACTTATATTAGAAAAGGAATAAACTATGAAAAAATCAATTTTCTTTTTTGTACTTTTTACGGCAATTACCTGCCTCTGGGCGCAATCGGTCAGAGACAATGCAAATCCCGCAGGCGAAAATCCGCTTCCGTTAAGACGAGTTGTGATCCTTACATCCGGGTTATCGTATTATGAACATTCAGGAACTGTAAACGGCGCTTTAAATATCGAGCTTCCATTCAGGATTAACGCGGTGAATGATGCGTTAAAATCGCTTGTTATCAATGATCCGGCTTCTGCAAATCCATCAATCACATATCAATCAGAAAATACATTGTATCAAACATTAATCAGTTTAGGTGTCAATCTTTCTGACAATCCTGATTTTGCAACCATCCTTTCAAGACTAAGAGGCGCCGAAGTAGAGATTCTTTCTCCAACTTCCTACACCGGCAGGATTGTCGGTATTGAATACAGAACTTTTTCTGGCTCAGGTTTTATGCACACGCTTGAACCCTGGCTTTTGTTAAACACAGATGCTGGTTTTAGGCAATTCAATTTAAAAGATGTCAGCTCTATCAGTTTTAAAGACAGCGCCATTGAACAGGATTTAAACCGCGCGCTTGATTTAATTGCAGCTTCAAGAAATGTTTCGTCACGGCAGTTAATGCTTAATCTTCCGGGAACTACAAGAAGGAACGTAACAATTAGTTATGTAATTCCCTCACCTGTATGGAAAGTATCTTACCGCCTCGATTTGGGAGTGGCAAGACCGTTATTTCAGGGATGGGCAATTGTAGACAACGACAGCGACACCGATTGGGAAAATGTACAGCTTTCGCTCGTTGCCGGGCGCCCAACATCATTTATTCAGGAACTCTACCCTCCTTATTATGTGATGCGTCCTGTTTTGCCTCTTGCCATTGCCGGAGCTGCACAAGCTCAAACGCATGAACGCTCTTTTATGCCTTCTCCTCTCATGGCAAGACCTGAAGCTCAACTCATGAGGGAAATGTATGTAATGGAGATGGAAGATTCAGCTGCATTTGATAATTCGATGCGCCCAAGGGCTGCCACCAGCATAATGGCCGGCGGTACAATAGAAACAGCACAAGGAACTGACGCAGGCGGTCAATTTGAATTTACAATAAAAAACCCGGTAACCCTTAGGCGCCACATGAGCGCTATGCTGCCGCTTGTTGAGTCGCCAATTGATGGAAACAAATTGTTAATTTACAGCGGGACAGGTACTCATCCACGGCTTGGCGCAGAAATTACAAATACAACAGGAATGAAGCTTCCGGCAGGGCCAATCACTGTTTACGACGGCGGAGTTTATGCAGGAGACGCCCTGATTGAATTCTGGAACGAAAACGAAAAGCGATTAATTTCTTTTGGCGAAGACCTTTCTGTTACTGCATCAACAAGCGATACAAACACAACCGAAGTTAGTACTGTTACTGTTTCTGGCGGTGTTATGATAATTAATCGAAATCGTACTTTTATTAAAACATATACCTTTATTAATTCCGGCTCTGATTCCAAAACGCTTGTAACAGAACACAATATAACTGCGCAGACAACTCTTGTTTCTCCCGCAGCCGCAGAACAAACACCTACACAGTATCGTTTCAATGTAACATTGCCCGGAAACCGCCAAACATTACTGACTGTTCGTGAACAGCGGCCTATCTCCGAAAGGATAATGCTTCTTCCTATGCGCACCGATACCTTGTTAAGTTATACTACCAATCAGGAAATCCCTGCCAATGTCCGCCAGGCTCTTACAAGAGCAGCAGAACTTAGAAGGGCTGTAGACACGGCGGAAGCTGCTGTAAGGGAAATCGAAGCGCAAAGAACTCGCCTTGTTGCAGATCAGGACAGGATACGCAGAAACCTTGAAGCTGCCGGAAACCAAACCCAACAGGGGCAGGAATTCCTAAGACGTCTTGTAGCGCTTGACAGCGAAATTGACGCTGCCGCAGCCAGCCTTGTAACAGCGAATGACAATGTCCGCACTGCAAGAGAAGCTTTTGAAAGATACCTTAACGGTCTTAACTTATAGGAAATTTGAAAGATGTTTAGTACAACAGTAACCCCCCGTTTTGGAGACATGGACGCGCTTGGGCATATAAACAACACAGTTCCCGCTATATGGTTTGAATTGGGAAGAAATCCAATTCTTAAAATATTCGATCCAGAACTTTTAATCGATAAAAAAACTTTCCCTTTAATTATAGCCCATGTTGATTTTGATTATTTAAGCCAGATTTACTTTAGATACGAAGTTACTATAAAAACATGGGTTTCAAAAATAGGTACAAGGTCTTTTACGGTTTATCACGAGGCGTGGCAGGAAGGAAAGGTATGCGTAAA
>JAITFY010000044.1 GCA_031281025.1 Treponema sp.
GGGGAGAGCGTTGGCTCGCCGTTGCCGGAAAAACAAATATCTTTGATTGGGATATTTTGCTGCCGAACGGCGGAGATAACAGAACGTAAATCGTCCGCCATTTGCTCCAGTGAAAACACTGCATCGTTATTAAATGGGAATACTTCGCAATAAGGACAGTTAAAAAGGCAGTTTTTTTTATCGGGAAAAAGATTAATCCCTATCGACAACCCTGCGGCTCTTCGCGAATACACAGGGTATACGATAACGCCTTTTTCCCGCTGCCGGTGGTTGTTTACCGGAGTGATGTTTAGTGCCATTGCGTTTTTACTTAACGGGCGTAAATTTTAACCCTTCTCCTTCAGTTTCTACTGTTCCAATACCGGGGTATACAATGTGCATTCCTCCCAAAGGGATTTTGTTTTGGGCAGCATACTCAAGAATTTGCCTGCGAATAACAGCCGCTTCGACTGGGTCTACGTCAAAGGTAGCGCTTATTTCTGGATGGGCAAATTGAACAAGAGCTACATGCAAAAGGTCTCCGATTATCAAAAGCCTGTCATTTTGGTTTTGTATAAGATAGAGTGTGTGGCCAGGTGTATGTCCAAAGGCGGCAATGGGATAAATCCCGGTAAAGATTTCCGTAAGGGATGTCCCCGGTTCGTCCGGTGTAAAAGTAACCACATTGTTTTCGTAAGCAGCCAATGCGGCAACGGCTCCCTGATTCACATTGGTTTGGGTAAAGAATTCAAGTTCGCTGGCCGCCAAATAGATTTTTGCATTTGGGAATATGGCCGCTCCGTCCCTTTGCAGACCGCCAAAGTGATCCCCATGCAAGTGGGTTATTAAAACAGCGTTCACTTGCTCCGGTTCTACTCCAAGTCTTTTTATTTTATCAACGATAATGCCGCCCGCTCCGGTTCCCGCATCAATTAGGATATTTTGTCCATTAGTTTTAACCAAAAAAGCGTTTGCCGTATGTTTAAAACCATCCGTTGGGATATAGCGGCTTAAAAGTTCCTGATCCGCTCCAATAAGGATGCCGGTATTTCCGTCTCTTTCGGCTTCTACAAGCATAAAAACTTCTATTTGACCCACCCTATAGGCAAAAACACCCTCAATATCCGGCTGGACTAAAGGATTTCCACTACTAGCGCAGCTTGCAATAACAAAAGCGCCAAGAACCAATCCCATAAACATCATTGTTTTCATTTTTCTCTCCTTAGATTTATTATATTTAATAATACCAGAGTAACATTTTTTTTTGATTTATGGAACATTGATCAATAATAAAATTTTACAGATCGATTTTTCCCAAAAAATGCAAAAAAACATGGAAAAATTCTTGATTTCGTTGTATACTTATAGGATTGGATTTGTTTTATACTTAAGGAGAACCAGTGACCAAACATGATTTCCCCAAAATCCACTTTTATGATCAGGATTTTGTCGATATTTATGATAAAACATGGGCCTGGATACATGACTGTTGGAATGGCGGAGGCGTAAAAAGCGGTATAGAAGGTAAATTTTTCTCATATCCGGATTCCCAGATAGTTACTCAGGCAGATGCTATTTTTTCCTCATTTTTTTTGGTTTATTCCAATCGGATTTACCAGGCTCATACTACACTGGATCTGTTCTACGACCGTCAGGAGGCCAATGGAGCAATTCGTTGTGCTTACGATGTTAATTTGGGAACTCCGGTTATGGAGCGGGATAACTCCGAAGGTTTGGGAATTCCGTTGTTTGCCTGGGCCGAGCATAATATCTACCATAAATCCGGCAACAAAAAGCGCGTTAAAGATGTATTGCCCATTTTATGCAAGTACACAAGCTGGATCGATAAAGTTTATAAAAAACCAAACGGACTTTACAAGACGCCTCTTTCGACAACTGGAATGACCAATTCTCCCCGCGGTGATGCCTATTACTTAATGGATTTTAACACCATGATGGCGATCCATATGCTCTACATGTCTGCGCTTGCAGATATCCTAAACGACAAGGAAACAAGTTTTCAGTTTAAACGCCATTATTTTGCGCTTAAAACCAGGATTAATTCTCTTATGTGGAATGTCGAGGATGGTTTTTATTATGATATCAATAAAAACGAGAACCAGGTTCCCATAAAAACCATTGCCGGTTTTTGGCCGCTTCTGGCGGAGATTCCCAACGGAGAAAAAGCCGAGCGTATTATCGAAAAGCTTTCCGATCCAAAGTGTTTTGGCACACCTCATCCTTTTCCTTCGCTTGCTGTGTCGGAAAAGGAATTTGATGAATCAGGGCGCGGATACCGCGGTTCGGTTTTTCCTCATTTAACATTTATGGTAATTAAAGGGCTTGAACGTTATCAGCGCTGGGACTTGGCGCGAGAATGTGCAATAAGACATGTTTACTATATTCTTGATTCGATGAGCCCTGATGGCAATAATTACAAAGGAAATCTTTGGGAAGCATATATGCCGCTAAAGGAAGGGCCTGCAAAATGGACAGGAAAAATTTCATTTCCACGTCCGCAGTACTTAACTTTTGATGCTCTTTCTACAATTTGTCTTATTATCGAAAATATCGTAGGTCTTTCAATTTCACTTCCGCGGAAAACTGTAGATTGGGTTATTCCAAATATGGAAATTATGGGAGTAGAAAACCTTTCGCTAAAAAATAATATGATTACGATACTTTCAAACAAGAGCGGCAGGGGCTGGGAGATCCAGATGGAAAGTGAAAAACTCTACTACTTTACAATAAACATTTTAAATGTTAAAGAGAAAACACTGCCCATTCCGTCCGGAAAATGTTCTATACTAATAGACAAGTTATAGTATCGCTGAGGTAATTATGAACTCGAATATCACGCTTACCGCTATTTTAGAAATAGGCTCTACGGGAATAAGGCTGCAGATAGCCGAGATTTATCCCAATGGGAACTGGCAGGTTTTGGATCGTGCAGCCCGCCCTGCCTCTCTGGGGCGCGATGTGATCACTTCTGGGGTACTCTCCAGGGAATCAATACTGGAAAGCCTTGCAGTTATTAATAATTACCGCGAACTTTTGGCGGGGTGGGGTATAGCTGACAGCAACATTCGTGTTATTGCCACCAGCGCTCTTCGTGTTGCGCGTAACAGGGACATTTTTATAGATCGTGTGCGGCAGGAAACCGGTTTTAATCTTTCCATTGTAGAGGGGATAGAAGAAAACAGATTGATGTACCTTGCTGTGCGTTTTGCCCTTAAACAGGATCTTCCCCTTTTTTGGCGCGCTAATTCAATGATTATCGAGATTGGCGGCGGTTCGACAGAAATTATGCTGCTGCGACGCGGACAGATGGTTGCGGCTCACAGTTTAAAAATGGGGACTTTAATAATTGATAAACATTCGCGTCACGGATTTGGCGCCGGTATTTTTTACGAGCGTTATCTGAACGACAATATCAGAAACACTTTGGGTATGTTGAACATGGAAATGGATCTTACTCATGTGCGGACAATGGTTGCCGCAGGCACCAATGCTGCCATTGTTGCCGATAAAGTTGGAAGGCAATTGAACGAAAATTGCCGCATAATAGAACGCGAAGACTTTATTAAGCTGGTAGAAAAAGTGCGTAACTACAATATCGAAGACTGCATCGATCAATTTGGGATTACTTACGCAGATGCCGAAGGACTCATTCCCGGACTTTTGGTTTTAAAACTTTTTCTGGAAAGAACTGGCGCTGCAAATGTTGCAGTTCCTCTTGTAACAATTCGTGACGGTTTTCTTATAGATCTGGCATCCGGCATTGATTCTTCCGTGCAGGATGAGTTCTTTTCGCAGATAATCGCATCGGCAGTAAACCTTGGCCGCAAATATCATTTTGATGAAGCGCATGGCCGTCATGTTGCTCACCACTGCATGACGATATTTGACGCACTTGTAAAAGAACATGGCATGAACCGCCGTCATCGCATCATGCTGGAAACTGCTGCAATTTTGCATGATGTTGGAACATATATCAGGAGATCGGCGCATCAAAAGCATGGTCAGTATATTGTACTAAACTCTGATATTTTTGGGCTTCATGCGGAAGAATTAAATATTATCGCTAACGTGATAAATTATCACCGTGGAGAGCCGCCATCGCAATCTGACATTGAATACATTCAGCTTCAACGCGAAGACCGTGTTCTTGTTTTAAAGATGGTTTCCATATTAAGAGTGGCGGACGCTCTTGATCGCGGTCATACGCAGCAAATAAAAAGCATTACTGTTGAACGCCGTTCCGAAACAGTTGTTTTTCATGTCGACAATACTTATGATCTTTCTTTAGAATTGATTAGTTTGGAAGAAAAAGGGAAAATGTTCCAGAATGTGTTTGGATATAAAGTTGTACTGAACTAGGAGTGAGGAATGAGTAAGGTGAAAGAAACAAATAAAAAGCGGATTCCCTGTTTTAGCCGTGATTTGTCCTGGGTTGATTTTAATGAACGGGTTTTGAACGAGGGGTTACGTAAGGATCTGCCATTGCTGGAGCGGTTTCGTTTTTTGTCAATCGTTACTACAAATTTTGATGAATTTTTTATGGTTAGAGTGGCGGCTTTAAAACGTCTTTTTAACGCTGAATCAAAAAATGAGATTGATGTTTGCGGGCTGACGCCTGGTGAACAGCTTAAAGAAATTTCTGTTAAAGTTCATTCCATTATAAAAAAACAGTATGAATGTTTGCGTGATGATATATTTCCAGGCCTTGCAAAAAACGGCTTATCTCTATTTCGCCCTGATTCATGGTCTGTTCCGCAGCTCGATTATTTGGATTCGTTTTTTTTGGGGCAGATCTACCCGGTTATAACGCCTTTAAGACTGGAAGACGACAAACCGATGCCGTTTATCAAAAGCAGTTCTTTAAACGCCGCTTTCCTGCTTGAAGCTGAACCTCAATCAAGCCAGTCGGCTTATAAACACCCTGATCCTGACAGCCAGGATAACCTTATAATCATTGTTCCTTTACCTTCGGTTCTTGACAGATTGATCTGGCTGCCCAATTATGATAATCAATCAACCAATGAAAATAAAACCGGTATGCAGTTTGCTTTGTTGGAAGATGTTATTGTTACCTGGGGCGCGTATTTGTTTCCGGGATTTCGCATAAAAGAAAGTTTGATGTTTAAAATTAACCGTGATGCCGATTATTCTGTTGATGAACAGCGTGATGAAGATTTTATCGAAGCAATGGTTGAAGTTCTGGAGGGACGGGGAAGATCCGATGTTATCAGGATGGTTTATTCTTCGGGCAGCAAAAAATTAAAAGAAGAACTTGCAAAACGTTTTTTGCTTGATGACGACTATCTTTATGCTGTAGACGGCCCTATAAACCTGGTTGATTTTTTGGAACCTACAAATATTGCAGGTCTTGAGCATTTGGCCGAAAAACCATGGAAAATCCATAAATCCCCTGATTTTAACGATGAAACGCCGGTGTTGGATCGTATCAGTCAGGGGGATGTAATGCTGCACTTCCCATATCAGTCTTTTGATCCTGTGATTCGTTTATTTCAGGAAGCAGCGGTAGATCCTCAGGTTATTTCCATCAGAACTGCGCTTTACAGAACTGGCGGCGCAATTCCGGGCGCTGGCGTTAGTTCCGGCTCTGCTTTTTCTCCCATAGTAAGGGCGCTGGAACAGGCTGCATTAAATGGCAAACACGTAACGGCAGTTGTCGAATTAAAAGCACGTTTCGACGAAGAGCGTAATATCTCATGGGCAAACAGGCTGGAAAAAGCAGGAGTAATTGTCGTGTACGGGCTTTCAAATTTAAAAGTACATTCCAAAATAACTTTAGTTATGCGCCGCGAAAACGATCGTGTAAAGCGTTATGTGCATCTTTCTACCGGTAATTATAACAACAGAACGGCTAAATATTACGAGGATATCTGCCTTTTTACATGCCGTGATGACATTGGTTATGATGCCGGCCTGATTTTTAACATGCTTACCGGTTATTCCACCATTCAATCATTGTCAAGGCTGACAGTTGCCCCTACAGGTCTTAAACGGCGTTTTATGGAACTAATCGAAAGGGAAGTAAACAGGGCAAAGCATAATTATCCTGCAAGGATTATGGCAAAGATGAATTCCCTTACCGATATGGAAATGATCAAGGCATTGTATTCAGCTTCACAGGCTGGTGTTAAAATCTCTCTTTGTGTCCGCGGTATTTGCGCATTAATTCCGGGAAAACCGGGAGTTTCGGAAAATATTACTGTAAGAAGCATCATAGATCATTATCTTGAACATTCAAGGGTTTATTATTTCTCCAATGGCGGCGCAGATGAACTGTACCTTGCCAGCGCCGATTGGATGCCGCGTAATTTGAATAAACGTGTAGAGATTCTTTTTCCTGTTCTGGACGAGAATCTCCGTATGGAATTACTTGATATACTTAACGATTATTTTCTTGATAATTGTAAATCATCCAGTCTTGATTCAGACGGAAAGTGGACACAGATAAACCCCGAAAAAGGAGAAAAACCATTCCGGGTTCAAAGAAAAATGCTGGCACGCGCTTCAAGGGCAAGTGATATTCCCAGCCCTGCCAAAATGGACTATACTGTACGAAGAAGCCCGCCGGCAGCAGGCTTATAACTTTAGTCAATTGGATTAAGGAGTTTTTATGTTTTTTGATTATTATTATTTAGTTTTAGTTGTACCTACTTTGATTCTTTCGATGTGGGCTCAGTTTAAGGTAAAATCTACTTTTAACAAGTATTCAAAAATTTCATGTTCGCGAAAAATTACGGGTTCCGATGCTGCGGCTCTTTTATTAAAGGCACACAATATTAATAATGTAAAAATCGAAGCCGTACGGGGAGCGTTGACTGATCATTACGATCCTTCTTCTAAAAAGGTGCGTCTTTCTGATCCTGTATACGGCTCAACGTCAATTGCCGCTATTGGCGTTGCCGCTCATGAAGCAGGGCATGCCATTCAGCACGCTACACGGTGGAGCCCGCTTGTTATGCGAAGTACGTTAGTACCTGTTGCAAACATTGGTTCGCGATTTGGTCCAATACTTGCAATTATTGGGCTTTTTATTTCTGGTGATCCAGCTTACGATTCTTTATCTTCTATGCTGTTTACCATCGGGATTTTACTTTTTACCGGAGCAGTGGTGTTTTATCTTATAACATTGCCTGTAGAATTTAATGCGTCTAACCGGGCAATTGCAATTTTGCGCGCAAACAATGTCCTAAACGAAAAAGAGCTAAACGGCGTAAAAAGCGTCCTGACTGCTGCTGCGCTTACCTATGTTGCTTCTGCTCTTACAGCAATAGCCAGTTTAGTAAGGCTTATTTTATTGTCTCGCAGAAGACGTTAGGTTAAAATATTTATATGGAGTTGAATATTTATCTGCGGTTGTTAATTGCTTTTGCGATTATTACAGGGCAGATACTGTTAATATGGTTTGTCTGGTTTATGTTTAAGCTTCTTGATAAAAAACTTGAACATACAAAAAAACACAAAATAAAACATTTTAGAATAAAAAAGATTACTCTTTTAACAGCAAAACAAGTAGTTGGATTAATCGAATACATATTACGCATAATTAGGTATTTAATTACTGTTATTATTCTCTATCTGACAATACCAATTATATTCAGTCTTTTCCCGGCTACAAGACATCATTCATATGCTTTAATAAATTATGTATTAAATCCATTAAGAGATATTGGAATTGGTATTTTGCATTTTATTCCCAATCTTATTAAAATTATTATAATTATTACTATTATCCGTTTGGCATTAAAAGCTTTAAGATTTTTTTCCAGAAGGATTGAAAAAGGTAAAATTGTAATTCCGCATTTTTATTCTGAGTGGGCTGCACCTACTTTTAAAATACTGCAGGTACTTTTATGGGCTTTTACAATTGTACTTGTATATCCTTATTTGCCAGGTTCGGATTCAAGAATATTTCAAGGTGTGTCTGTTTTTATTGGCATTGTTTTTTCGATTAGTTCTACATCGGCAATTGGCAATTTAATTGCAGGACTTGTTATTACGTATATGCGCCCTTTTAAAATTGGAGATCGTATTAAAATTAACGAAGAAATTGGTTTTGTTGTAGAAAAGAACCTTATGGTGGTAAAAATTAAAACACATAAAAATGAATATATTACATTTCCAAACTTGGTAATACTAAATTCGAGTACCGTAAATTATAATACATCATCTGATGAAAACGAAGAAGGTTTGATAATTTATGCAGAGGTTACTTTTGGCTATTCAACGCCATGGCAGACAGTTCATGACATATTAATTAAAGCTGCTGTAAATACCGGATATGTTCTGGAAAATCCAAAACCTTTTGTATTGCAAACAAAACTTGATGATTTTTATGCGTGTTATCAAATTAACTGTTATACAAAGGAAATAAGCAAGGTTCCTGTTATTTATACCATGTTGTACGAAAATATACAAAATGGTTTCCTGGAAAAAGGTTTGGATATGACTTCTGCGCATTATAGGGTTATTGCAAAAATTGATGGGAAATAGGGTTACTTGGGGAGGTTTTCTACAGCAGCACTAAAACAATATCAATATTGATTCAATGTTATAATAGTAATATACTAACTGTATGTTAAAATCTAAAAAATTGTTATTTTTTACACTATGTATACTATTATTCAGCGCTTGCCAAAGTTCACCTGTAATTGTCAGCGAAACGGGGCAGTTGCCGGAGGAAGAAAGCCGGGATTTTGCTTTTGCTCGTCCTGGAATTCGCAGTAAGGATGAGCTTACCGTCGTTTTTTCCAGACACAATATGGAATTGGATTTTCGCAAATCATATTTTGCAAGCGAAGCACAGCTGTTTACCGGTATATACGAAGGACTGTTTACATACCATCCGTTAACATTGGAACCGGTTCCGGCGCTGGCGCAAAGCTGGGAGCTTTCGGAAGACAGGACTCAATGGACTTTTACTATAAGACAGAATGCGCGTTTTTGCAATGGAGATCCTGTAAGAGCAGAAGATTTTCGTGCAGCATGGCTCTCCATGCTTGATCCGTCATTTGAAGCGCCTTATTCAAGTTTTTTTGATATTATCCAGGGAGCAAAAGATTTTCGCAACGGAATAGAAAAAGATCCTGATAAAGTCGGCATACAGGCTCTGGATGTTAGAACGTTAGTTGTAAAATTGAACTCACCCGCTTCTTTTTTTCCCAGAATGTTATGCCATCATTCATTTAATCCTATCCATGATTCAATGATAAATATGGAAAACTGGTCGTCTCCTGTTTCTAATGGGCCGTTTCGTATTATTTCCATGGATGAAGAAAGTATCATTTTACATAAAAACAATTATTATTGGGATCACAATGCAGTTGAACTCAATAAAATAACAATTAAATTTCCGGGTAATGCGGATGAAGCTGCTCACCTTTGGAATTATGGGGAAGCCCGGTGGATAGCAGGCGAAGTTAATATCGATGCGCTCACAGACCTTTCCGGTATTCAATATAATGTAATGTTTGCCACTCATTACTATTTTATTCGCTCAGAGCATGCGCCCTGGAATGACAAAAGAGTACGTCGTGCAATGACACTCGTTTTGCCATGGGAAGAATTACGTGAAATATATTTTTTGCCCGCAGAAACATTGATATTTCCGCTTGCAGGTTATCCTACAGTAGAAGGAATTTCCGAACCCAATTATGAAGAAGCGCATTCGCTCATGGCGGAAGCAGGCCATAAAAACGGCGAAGATTTACCGGAATTGGTTATTCGGATTACACCTTCACGGGATGCACAGCGGGTTGCAATTATTATGGCGAATGCATGGAAAGAAATATTAAAGTTTAATGTACGTGTAGAAGTAATACCATTTAACATGTTTTTTGATTCATTTAAAGATGGCGGTTTTACCGTTAGTTATATTACATGGATTGGTGATTTTGCCGACCCTTATGCATTTTTACAAATGTGGAAGAGCGATTCAAATTTAAATGATGCGCTTTTTAGCGATCCTGACTTTGACGCGTTGATCGAAAAATCCATGCGGGAAGAAGGAGAAACCCGTCTTGGTACTCTTGCCGAAGCAGAAAAACTTTTATTGGACAGGGGAGCCGTATTGCCCTTGAGTTATACTCCTGCATTGAACATTATCGATTTAAGGGAAATTGACGGCTGGTTTCCCAATGCCTTAGACATTCATCCATTCAAATACTTATCTTATAGAGCTTTTAGCCCGCTGCCTGGAATAGCTTTTTCAGGCAGCAAATATCATTTTTAAGCAGGATTTTTTTATGTTTAGGACTGGGATTGGGTATGATATTCATCGTTTAAAGAGGGGGAGGCGTTTCCTTCTTGCAGGAGTAGAGATTCCCTTTTTTAAAGGTGAAGACGGCCACTCGGATGGGGATGTGCTTGCCCATGCTGTGTGTGATGCGATACTTGGAGCTTCGGCAGCCGGTGATATTGGCGAGTTGTTTCCACCAAATGATCCGGCATGGAAAAACGCAGATTCGATGGAACTTATGCAAATGGTTTGCGCGCTTGTTAAGCAAGCCGGATGGAAAATAGTCAATCTTGATTGTGTTGTTATTTGTGAAAAGCCTAAAGTGCTGCCGTTTCGTGATAATATCCGTCAATCACTGGCAGATACGCTAGAAATCCCGGTTGAATGTGTTTTTGTTAAGGGAAAAACCGCAGAAAAACTGGGTCCTGCGGGTAAAGGAAAAGCAGTTGAAGCATATACTGTATGCTTGCTGGAAAAAAAGAATGAAGAAAATTAATTGGGATGCGATATTTAAAACGCTTGAAAAATGGCGCGAAGATCTTTGCGCAGCAAACCTTGGTGCGGCTGACCCTTCTGTGACTACTGTTGCGGAAAAATACCGCCACGATCCCTGGGCTGTATTAGTATCCACTATTTTGAGTCTGCGTACAAAGGACGAGGTAACGCTTGTAACTTCCAAACGTCTTCTTGAAAAAGCAAGTACCCCAGAGCAGTTGCACGTAATGAAAAATGAAAAAATAGAAAAGCTGATTTATCCTGCCGGTTTTTACCGTAACAAGACGGCCTCTTTAAAAAAAATTGCAGCGATACTCCTTGAGCAATACAATGGACAAGTGCCGCAGTCAATTGAAGAATTGCTAAATCTGCCTGGTGTTGGCAGGAAAACAGCCAATCTTGTGCTTGTAGAGGCTTATGATAAAGATGCGTTATGCGTTGATATTCATGTTCACAGAATATCCAACCGCATGGGATGGCTGGAAAGCAAAAACCCGGATAAAACCGAAATGGTTTTAAGAGAAATAATGCCAGTTAAATACTGGAAACGTTTAAACTACCTGCTTGTCCTTTACGGGCAAAGACTTTGCCGTCCTTTGAGTCCTTTTTGTTCCAGCTGTGTAATCACAAAATTTTGTGCACGTAATGGCGTCGGCCGCTCACGCTAGTGTTAGCGTGTTTTAACTGCTGTTGGAATACCTTTAAGTGTCTTTGCCAAAGTTTTATTGTTAGCAGCTTTAATCAAGTCGAAATCCATTTGCGCCAATAACCACAGTTCTGGTTTAGTACCAAAGTACTTGGCAAGACGTACAGCAATAGATGTTGTAATCCTGCTTTTGTCTAGGCTGATGAGTCTTAATGCGGTTTGACTGCATCTTATTTCTTTTGATAATCTATTGCAATTAAGATTGTAATCATCAATAAAATCAAGTAGCAGTGAACCTGGTGTTTTCTTTGTTTTTGACATAATCTACTCCTTATTATTGAATATAATAAAAAAAAGCAAAACGGTCGAGTAAAATCATATGTTTTTTTGTAGTTTTATCTTTTGCCATACAGGGATTGTGTTTATTTTACTATTAAATAGATAATGTTCTTTAAAATCAAGGCTTATAAGTGTGTTAAGTGCAACATCATAATTTCCGTTTATATGTTTTGCACAATGCGCATCAGAAGTTATTATTACCGGTATATTACATTCACGAATTATTTGCAAAAAAGGGACAGAAGGATAAACATCAATCGTTTTATTCCGGTTTAATCCGCCTGTGTTAACTTCGATAATTATATTGGTACTTTTGGAATTTTTACCTTTAATTAAATTTGCTATTTCTCTTTGTCTGGATAATTCATTTTCTTTTGACCAATAGTTTTTATCATTGCAATTTTTTTTAATTATATCCACATGCCCCAAAATATCAAATCCGCCCATTGTAATCATTTCTGTTACTGCATCATAGTAACAATGCATTAAAGCATCGCCATCACCGTTAAAACCTTCTTTTAAACCTTTCTCAAATTCCTCTGCGGGGCCGTCTACTGTAAAAGGTTCAGCGCCATTTTCCGGGAAAAGATAATGTACACTCCCGATTATATAGTCCAAATTTAATGAGGTAATATCTGTATCCAAAGGAGAGCGTATTCCTTTAATATAATCCGCCTCCAACCCCAAAAAAACATCGATTTTTCCTTTCCATCGTTCTTTGGCAGCCAGAACTTCTGTAACATATTGGTCAACTTTATCTTCTTTCATATTCCAGCCGCTTTCTTTGCCAATCTGCCTGGAAATTGGCGCATGTGCGCTAAACCCGATAATACAGAGTTCTTTTTCATAAGCAACGCGGCACATTGTTTCTACATCGTCTTTACCATCGCAGAATATTGTATGGGTGTGCATACTGGACAGTGATTTTTCCGGGTTCATTTTAACTCCATTATAAGCGCGCCGCTTTTTTTATCGATATTATTTGTCAAAATTAAATCGCTTTGTTTTATAAACGAAAATGATTCCAGCTCATCGATACGGGCTTTTTTCCCAGAAAGAAGAACAAGCCCCTGAGCGCAGCAGCCATAACGTCCATAAAGATCGTCAGGTAGGGAAAAAGCGTCAGAGATAATTCGTATTCCCTGCTGCGTACTTTTTGAGGCAGCAGCTGTCATCAGCAAGAAACTAAAAACAAGCCGCTCTTTTGGCAGTTTAGCGGCAGCGGAAAGGCGCTGCAAACTTTTAGGTATATTGGCTGCTTCAAAAGCAAAATGGCACCACTTTTTTTTCTGCCCGTGTGGTAAGGAAGCCGCGCAGGGGCAGGCTTCTGTGTGGGTACATGGAGATGCAGGGTGGTGTCCCAAATCCATAGATGCACTTCGTAATAAAGAGATAAACCGCCCCGATTGAGGTATACCTGGCTCAACAATTAAAATCGAAGCGTCTTTTGCAGCTTCGTTATACATAAAAAGAGCTGCTCTTTTTGCTAAACGCTGGAGTTCTCCGGTATTATAGTGTGGGATATTTTCATATAATTCGTTAAAAAAATTTATTGCGCATACAAGTGAAGACTTATTAGTTTCATCATGATGTATGCTCTTAGGCTGTTTTATGTTGATGTCTTTGTTTATAAGGTGAATTGTCCAGGGACTACCGGTGGAGTTTAATGCTGTAAAGAATTTTTTTCCGGCTTCCAGAACAGAAGCTGTGCGGTCTATGCAATAAAATTCCAAAGGGATTTTTCGTAAATCCGGTCTTGTTATCCAAAGAGCTGATGTAAATGTTAATGGCCCGCAGCCTAAATCTGTGATTTTATCGCCTGCGGATAAATTCAGGTTTAAAGATGGCAGCAAAATACAAAGACGGTAAAGGTTCCATGGCAGAAAATAATGTAGATAAGCAGATAAATAATTAGGCCGCCCAAGATACGAAAGAGGGCGCTCCCCCCTGTTGTTTGTTAAAAGTTTAGAAAGTTCTCTGATATCAGATGGCAGAGCGCTTTTAAAGCGTCTGGGAATGGGAAAAGTTTTTTCAATTAAGGCCGGAATATTATTTAAAGACATGTTTTTCTTTGTGTGAAATAATTTAATTTCCTCTATCTGCGGATAACTGCCGATACCGGTACAACTTCGTAACCGCTGCGGATTAATGCATCCAGCAGTACTTCTATGTATTGGAAGAGATATTCATCTCTGCCGCCCGGAAGCAGTCCAAGACGTATTGGAATAATAGCGCCAGACGGCGCGGCTGTTATTTTTTCCATGATTTGTTCAATCATTTCTGATGGCGGAATATGACGCAAGTTTAATTTTAATGTTTCTTCTCTGGAAATCCAATCGCCGGGATCAAAGCTTCTTTCTACGGTGAAATATCCGGCGGAGGAAGCCGCCGAAGTGATCAAACGGGAGCTGCGGAAAAACGGAGGATGCCAAAGAAGCGACAGTTCTCTTCCTGTAATACGGAAAAATTCATCTTCGTTACGCGCAAGCCCTTGTGTGATAAAGCTTTCTGTAATCCGGTACCGGGTATCTGAAAAATCTATAGGAGCAAAAAAAAGGGAAGCTGTTTCATGGCCGGCTTTGGTTATGGCTCCTGCTGCATGGGGGTTACGGCGGATAAACTCTCCGTTTAGGAAAAAAGTTGCTCTTTTATTGTAGCGGTGCAGGGCTTTTAATACAAACGAAAGCCCCGTATCATCGTCGTAAAGATCAAAGCAAAGAGCAATTTGTGTTTGTCTGCCTTGTGGAATGTGTCCGGCATGGCTACTGGAAAAAAGCGGTACTGTAGTGAATGATTGTAAATTTCGCAGCATGGGAATGTTTCTAAAAGGCCCCTGGTTCAGCGTTTCCAAAAAAACACGAAATCTATCCGATGAAAGAGAAACAGGCCGTAATTGAATATTGCTTTCTGTTGTCCAGGCGCTCCTGCCGTCGGTTGCAAACCAAACAGTTCCCTTTCTGGCCAATATCCGTAAAGGGCTTCTTGCAAATGTTCTTTCTGTATTTTCTTCAAAGGCAATTTCATCTGCACCCGAAAGACAAATAATTCTTCTGGGGTAAGTTGGAAGTAATATATTTATTTCTTCGATAAAACGGGAATCTCCGGTAATCAAGTGTCTTGAGTTTGCCCACACGCAGGATAAAACTGCACTGTTGCCCAATCGCTGGATAAGCTGCCATTCGGCATAATCCCAGAGTTCAAGGCCTCTTTCTCCCCAAAATGCGGCTCTATTTCCATCTGGTGATAACGAACCGGTTGCAAAAGACGGAGTGTTTGCCAGTTCTGTTGTTAAAACTGTATTGGTTTGATTGTTTATCTCAAAACGCCAGGCTTTTGTATTATTTTGAAGAGAGTAAAGTACAGTAAGCGTAGATCTGCCTGCGGCAGAAGTCCAAAAGACATTGAAATTCTCCATTCCAAATGGGATTGAAACATGGGGCATGACAGTTCCAGCGCCATGATCCCCTAACGGATACAGGAAAAATCCTTTTTCGCGTTTTTTTATCAGTACTGCTCCTGCGTCAGGTGCAATCCAATATTGATCAAAAAGAGAATCAAAATCAACCGGAAGAACTGCAGCAACATTTCCAATGGAAAGAAAATCTCCAAACATTGTCCTTGTAAAAATTTCCGGATTTATTACACGATATATGGTATTTGCGGTAAAGTAATAAAAATCACCCTGCTGTCCCCATAAAACAGAATTGATGCTGCCTTGTCCAATTGTTCTGAAGCGTTCATGAACCTGAGAAGTTATACTGTTGTTGATTGGGTAGTAAAAGAGTCTTGAGCCCTTTGAGTATACAAAAAATTGTGAATCAGGGCTCCATTTTGCCGGAAAGCCCAAAGCAGGAAGCTCGATTTTTTCGCTTACCATTTGCCTTGTGCCGGCAGCTATATTTGCCAATAATAGATTTCCGTAACCTGGGCTTGTCGGCTCAATATAAAGTATCCAGCGTCCGTCTGCAGAAACCGCCAAATCCTGGAGCCTGCCCTGCAGCGGCAGATTGTTTTCCGTAAAAGATGGATATCCCGGAATTACTGATGGAAGGCCGCCTGCTGTTGGAATCCTTACTGCTCCAAACCGGCTTAGTGATATAATGATACGCCCATTATCGGCGATATACAATTTTTCCGGGAATGCCGTGAGCTGCTGCATTCGCATATTAACGGTTGATTGATCGGACAAATACGAAACAAAGATGGCATGTTGGTCCTGAAAGTTTGCCCTGTAAATCAGCCTGTCATCATTTGATAAATTAATATCCTGAAAACTAATCCCCAAAGCATTAAAAAGAGCAAAAAAGAATAGAACAAAAAATAGAGGTATCTTGTTCAAATAAACATTCTCAACTCTCAATTCTTTGCTCCAGAAAAGCGTTTAGTTCATGTTCCAAATTTCGCAGGTTTTTTTCCATTTCCTGAATTTGGCTGATAGAGTATTTGATTTTACAATTCATCAATTTTTCACATGCATTATCTACAACATCATTAAATGTATAATTTTCGGTTAAGTTTGAGGATTTTTCCTGTGATTTTCTTATTTGTTTTTCTTTTGACGTCATATTTTAATTTTAATGTATCTTATTGTACAATTTCCACAGGAATATCACGAATCTCTGTTTGAGTTTCAATGTCCGAAAGAGCCCGAATATAGGTAAAAACGGCTAAAAACGCCAAAAGTACCATCAGTAATTTTTTCATGTAACCTCATTTTATCATATTTAGTTTAATAAATCCAGCGGGTTTATTGCTCTATTGTTCCGGTCGTATATTCCAAAATGAAGATGCGGCCCTGTACTGTATCCGGTATTGCCTGATTCTCCGATTTTTCTTCCTCTTGCCACCCTGTCTCCTTCCCTGACAGAAAAAGTGTTTAAATGACCATAAAGTGTCTTAAAACCATTACTGTGAGTAATGATGATATGTTTTCCGTATAGACGATTTTCACGTACTACAGAAACTACTCCGTCAAGGGATGCCAGAACCGGCGTACCGGTATTTGCTCTAAAGTCAATCCCATCGTGGATTTGCGGAACGCCGGTTTTTGGATCTCTGCGCCAGCCAAAATTACTTGTAATAATTCTGCGTCCCTGCAGCGGGAACATGAAAGAATCGCCCAAACTTCTTCGCAGATCAATGTCATTCATCCTGGCGCCAGGGATAAAAAGAGTTTCTCCCAGCCTGATATTATCACTTTTTATATCGTTTACATCTAAAATTACATCCAAAGGAACATTAAATGATGCTGCAATTCTGGAAAGATTGTCGTCTCTTTTTACCTGATATGGGATACCGTCTATATTTGGGATGCGTAAAATCTGCCCTTCCTGAAGCCTTCTGGCATTGGTAATATTATTAGAGGCAATAATTGCGCCGATTGAAACACCGTGTCTTTCTGCGATTCTGGAAACAACATCACCTCTTTGTACTTTGTATTCCCTCCATTCAAAATTAATCAACATTCCGTGCGGGTTGTCAATTTCCTCTGTTTCTATTCCTGGAACGGTATTTTCATCTGGAATGGCAAAAGCCGCCATTATATTGGAAATTCCGGTTGCAGCATATTGAATTGTCAATTGCCCTGCATTTATGCTTTCTGAATTCCCAAAAGCGCTTATATCAATCGGTTTTATATTAATATTTTCCCAATTTAGGGATGTTACGGCAATTACTACAGTTGCGGCTATAACCAATAAAGTTGCAAAAGATGGGATTGGGAAACTAAAACCGCTAAATTTAGGTTTATTATCGTGTTTTTTTATTTTGCTGTTATTTGTGTTATGGTACCATGGTTTTTCGGTCTTTTTCTTTTTTTTGTTATAAAGCGGCTTTTGTCTAAACTGGCTCATAAATTCACTGTTAAAACATGCCGATTTATTATTAAGCCTTGAATGAGTTTTCTTTTGTCGTTTGGAAACGTGTTGGTTTGCTAATAATGTTACCATACTAGGTTATCGACAAAAAAATCAATTAGGATTAGATGCGAAAAAACTAGTACAGGCTGCTTTAATGGCGTATACTACATGAAGATGAATGGAAAAAAAGCAGTTATTTTGGCTCTTGTAACAGCGCTTGTTTTGTATATATTCTTTTTTGATTTTATTGTTGCACAGGGACATTCTATGGAACCGGCAATTAGAGATGGTAATATCCTGATTATCAGCCGTTTGAGGTACGGGATTCGGTTTCCGTGGCAGCAAAAATACTTGATACAATGGGCGTTGCCTGTTGTGGGAGAAGTTGTGGTTTTTTACACACCAGCAGGAGAAATAGCAGTTAAACGTGTTACAGCGCTGACAGGGCATGGCGCTTTTTATGCACAAGGGGATAATTCCCTTACATCGTATGATTCACGTTCCTATGGCTTTATTCCTGTAGGGAATATTATCGGGAAGGTATTGGGCTATTAAGGGGGAATTATGTTTAAACGTCGATATATCGTATTATTTTCTTTTTTAGGTCTTTTTACGCTGTATTTGCTCATTCATTATGCTGTTTTGATGATAAACGGCGACCCTCCCTCTGCACCTCGTACAAGGGTAAGCCTTCCTGAACGCGGTTCGATACTGGACAGAAACGGGCGCTTTTTTGCGCTTTCAATTAGATTTGCCGATGTAAGCGTTTGGCGTCCATCAATCCCCAGAGCGGGAAATCCTCAAAATCAGCCTTGTATTAAAATTATTTCTGAAGAACTTTCGGATATTCTTGAAATGACTCCCGAAGAAATTCACTCAAGGATTAATTCTTCCGAATCGAATTTTTTATATTTAAAAAGACAAATTGATGATGGTACTGCCAGACGCCTCTCTTCTCTTATCAGGGAAAAAAACATAAGGGGTGTAATGGTTCAGCCAATTGTTGGCAGGATATACCCCGAGAGAAATTTTGCCAGCCAGGTAGTTGGTTTTGTGGGGGATAGAAATGAGGGAATTGAATTTGCTTTTAACAATGTTTTGTCCGGAGTTGATAATAATGGCATTGGCTCACAGGTAGTATTGACAATTGACGCATACGTTCAGTATATCTTACAGCAGATTGCTGCACAAACCATGGAAGAAACCCAGGCAGAAGCGGTTATGTTTGTTGCAATGGATCCGCGTACCGGCGATATCCTGGGCTCGGCATCATTACCTGATTTTGATCCAAATAATTTTCGTGCTTCGGATGCCAATAGCCGCATGAATCGTCCTGTTATTTGGGCTTTTGAACCTGGCTCTACATTTAAGATATATACCCTTGCAGCGTTTTTGGATGCCGGTATTATTTCCAGCGATACTGCTTTTTACTGCAATGGCGTATATAATCCAATACGCGGCGCTCCAATTACCTGTCTTGTCAATCATGGCAGAGTAACTGCAAGGGAGATAATTATCAGATCATGTAATGTTGGAGCTGCCTATGCATCGGAGAATATTTCTTCTGCTGCGTTTCATCAAAGGTTAAGTGATTTTGGTTTTGGTTCGCGGACCGGCGCCGGAAGCCCTGGCGAGACTGCCGGCTACTTTGTGCCTGTTGCTAATTGGTCTGAACGTTCAAAGCCAACGATTGCATTTGGCCAGGAAATTGCAGTTTCCGCTTATCAGATGCTTCAGGCAACCTCGGCTATTGCCAATGACGGCGTTTTGGTTCCTCCAAGGATTGTGTCAGGGATAATGTCAGCAGACGGCAGAACTGTAACAGAATGGGAAGTTGGACCAAGAAAACGTATCTTAAGTGCAGAAACTGCAAGAGCCATGCGCGCTTACATGGCTGCTACTGCTTTACCCGGCGCCATGGGCAGGCATGCCGGGTTACAGGATTTGTCCATTGGAGTAAAAACCGGAACTGCTCAGATAATTGATCCTGCCACCAGGAGATATTCCGACACTGATTTTATCGCCAGCTGTATTGCCCTGCTTCCTGCCGAAAATCCGTCTCTTGTTTTGTACCTTGCAATTGTAAAACCCAGAGGGCATATTTTTGGCGCGCAAATTGCAGCGCCTGCAATCCGGGATGCCGCCGAAGCATTAATTGGTTATTTTGGTATTCCGCGCGGCCGTAATCCGTTGATTACTCATCCGTCTTCCATTAACATTCCGGCAGGCCGCCTTCCTGTTCTTGATACTCATGTTCCTGATTATACCGGGCTTTCCAAACGGATACTTCTTCCCCTCTTGTTACGCGACGATATAATCGTGGAAATTAACGGTGACGGCTGGGTTAGGCGTCAACATCCTGCGGCAGGCGCCCCTGTGACAGCCGGAATGACAATTGTTTTTGAACTGGATTAGGTATGTCTATTTGGGAAAAAAACAGAAGAATTCTACAGCAGCATTATCCGGGTTTCCTTGAAGAAATCACGCTAAAAGACAATGATGATTTTACTCATGATGATATCAAAATAGAAATTACTCCCGCAGGGCAGCCTACGCTTTGTGTTAAAGGAATAAGCGTTCATTCACAGCGTGATCCATTGAGGGAAGGGCAGCGTCTTGCAGATTCAGTTTGTACAGAAAATGGAGCAATCGTTATACTTGGGTTTGGCCTTGGGTACGCCGCTCTTGCTGCCGCCGCACTTGGACGTCCAATCATAGTTGTGGAAAAACATAAAAATTTGCTTCTTAAAGCGTTTGAATTGCTGGATTTTAGCGATTTTCTTTCTAAAAACAGGGTTATGTTCGTAATAGGAGGCTCGGGAGAGGGAATAACAAATGCGCTTGCCATTGCAGACAACCTTTGTGGAAAGAAAAAGTCCTCCGTTATCCGTAACAAAGCGCTTGCTGGGCTTGATGAACAATGGTACAAGTTGGCCGAAAAAAGAATCCACACATGGACAATGAAGGATGAGATCAACGATGCCACACGAAAACGTTTTGAAAAACGCTGGACACGCAATCTTTCACGTAACTTGAGTTCATTCCGTGATTTACCAGGTGTTTCACATTTAACGGGTTTAGCTTCGGGAGATAACCCCTTGCCGGTTTTTCTTGCTGCTGCGGGGCCGAGTCTTGATAAAACAAAACCTCTGTTACGTGATATACACGAACGGTGTATAGTTGTTGCGGTAGATACATCTTTGCGCTTTTTTGTCCAAAACGGCATAAGTCCGGATTTTGCGGTTGTTGTTGATCCGCAATTTATAAACAGCCGTCATTTGGACAGGTGTGTCAACGAATCTACCGGTTTGCAAACTGTTCTTGTTGCCGAACCTGCTGTTTATCCGTCTGTGTTAAACCTTCCGTTTAAAAACAAATTTCTTTGCGGTTCAATGCTGCCGCTTGGATCGTTCATGGAAAAGGAAGTTGATATCAAAGGCACTCTTGGGGCCGGCGGCTCTGTGGCTACAACAGCCTGGGATTTTTCCCGCCTCCTTGGCAGCCGCCAAATTTGGATTGCAGGACTTGATCTGGCTTTCCCCGGTTTTAAAACGCATTTCCGTGGAGCCCGCTTTGAAACGCTTGCCAATTCGTTATCGGGGCGCTTTAATCCTGTAGAAAAATGGGTTGTTCGCGCTCTGCGTGATGGAGTCCCATTCAGGACACCTTCAGGGGCAGGCGGGTTAGTTCTCACAGATAAAAGGCTTTCCTTATACGCATCGTGGTTTGAAAACCAGTTTCGTCAGCATACGTTAGTGCAAAACTTAAGTTTTTTCCGGGACGGCATGGCAATTTCCGGTCTTGAAGCGGCAGACATTGAAAAGTTTTTGGCTTTACCAAAACGCCGTGAAGAAATTGATTGTCGTATTAAGGCAGTTTTAACAAAAACAGAAAATGATTTTAACGAACCGGAAAAAAAACAAAAAAGGGCAGAGCAGTACGAAAAAGCTATACTTATGGCGTAAATTCCAATGGCGGTTTGTGGCGTCCGGCCACTTAATCAAAAATTAAGCGGCCGGATGTAGGGCAGCAAGCCGAAGGCAAGCTGCCCGTAAACCGTATTACATAAGCGAGAACGCAACAGCTACACCTGCGAATACGATGGCGACTGTGGATGCAAGTACCATTACGTTATTAAATGAAGGGCCTGCGGTATCTTTTAAAGGATCGCCGACAGTGTCGCCAATGACAGCTGCTTTGTGCTGGTCGCTGCCCTTTCCGCCGTGGTTACCACGTTCAATGTGTTTTTTCGCATTGTCCCACGCGCCGCCGGCATTGAGCATAAACACTGCCAGAGCAAAACCAGCCACTACAGTTCCGGCGAGAAAACCAACTACGCCAGCCGGGCCTAATACAACACCAGCCAGAACCGGGGAGCCGATAACGACGAGGGTAGGAGTAATCATTTCTTTCAGCGCGCTGCGCGTACAAATATCAACACAAGTAGCATAGTCGGCTTCAACCCCAGGCTTACCTTCCAACAGCCCGACAATTTCCCTGAATTGACGCCGGACTTCCCTCACTATACCTTGAGCCGCACGTTGTACGGCGGAGATACACAGTGCGGAGAAATAGAATACCATAGCCGCCCCACAAAACACACCAATCAAGACAGCCGGATTAACGATAGAGAGGTTAAGCGCTTCACGTCCCGCCTCTGCAAGCCTGATGTTAATCAAATTAACATAGTTAA
>JAITFY010000089.1 GCA_031281025.1 Treponema sp.
AGGTAAAAGGTAATGCAAGTGAGCAATGAACAGTTAGCAGTGAGCAATGTGCGGGCGATATGTCGACCTCTGGTTCTTAGCTGAGTGAGAAAAAACAGGTAATCTTGGAGGAATAGTTAGTTGAAAATAAATCCTGAAATTATACACGCCATAGAAACCGGAGAGGGGCTTGTTATATGGATTCTGGCGGGTATCACTTATTTGTTTGCTATTGCATTTGCCTTTTATATTTATTACAGGCTGTTTAAAGAATGGAGAATGAATAAGAAGTTAAAAGGGATAAGGGAGAAGTGAGGAATGAGCAGTGAGCAGTGAACAATTAACAATGAACAATGAAAAGCGCAGCAAACAAATCTATTCATCACAGAACATTAAAAGAGCAATTTTTTTTATTGTTAATTGTTATCTGTTAATTGTTAATTGCTTCGCACTTGATTTCAGCTTTCGCCCAAAATTCTTCGCTTCCTTCCCGATGGGCGCAGGAAACATTGATATAGACGGAAACGAAATTTATTCCATTGGCGGCGGCGGTGATATTGGTTTTGATATTGACCTTTCAACGATATGGGCTAACCCTTTGGGTCTGGGATATACGGCTGGTGTAGAGGGCGGTATGCTGTTAAGCCCTACGCTGGGAAATGATGCAAATACTTATTCTTTCTACTCGTTTGGCGGCGGATTGGGACTATATTTCTTTCCGCTGTCAAGGCTTTTTACCCGTATTGACGGTGCGGCAGGTGTGTATCTATCCACAAGCGAAGGGGTAAGAGGCGATCCGGGTTTGTACTGGCGGGCTGGCGGAGAGATTGGGTTCCGTTTTACTCCCACGTTTACACTTGCGGCTAATGCGGGGTGGAGACAATATCAGGGAACAGTGAACAAAGAAAAGGCAGCAATAAACTCCGGAGTGTATGCGGGGTTGACGGCGCAGATTACGTTCCAGAGTGGAACCACAAACCGTGAAGCTGTCGGCGCAAACCTTGACCAATACGATGCGGTGTACCCTGTATTTATGCAGCTTTACCAGAGCACGCCAATAGGTTCGGTGATTTTACGCAATAATGAAAATGCGGAAATAAGAGATGTAAGAGTGTTTTTCCGTGCGGGAAATTATACGGCTTCGGAATTTCTCTGTGGCACTGTTTCGATAATTCCCAGAGGGCGGACTGTGGAACTGCCCATGCTTGCGGATTTCTCGCCGGAGATTTTACGCTTTACCGACAGCGGTCGTGTATTGGGTGAACTGGTAATACGCTACAGGTTTTTAGGACAGGAACGGGAAGCAGTCAGGGCGGTTTCTGTTGCGACAAATAACCGTAACACTGTTACGATTGGGGATGCGGCGGCATTAGCGGCGTTTATCTCCCCTACTTCGCCGGAGCTTTTGGACTTTGCCAGATTTATAGCTGGATTGGCAAGGACAAATAATAGAACCGGACATAATGCAAATATGCAGAACGCTATTTGGTTTATTGAGGGGTTAAGGGCTTCGGGAATACAGCTTGGTAAAACATTCTTTGAAGAAACAGAAGCGCAATATCCAGCGGAAACTTTATTATTCGGTACAGGTTCAAGCCGTGATTTTGCTTTGCTATTCGCCGCCGGTATGGAAGCTGTTGGTATAAAATCTGCATTTATACAAGTGAGAAGTGAAAAGGGAGAAGTGAGAAGTGAAGAGGAGAGAGCGGGTGGCGAGCTTCTTGTTGCGGTTAATTTAGGGATTGGGCAGAGCGCGGCGGAAACTTTGTTTAATGGGAATGACAGGATTTTGATTGTAAACGATGATGTGTGGCTGCCTTTGTCGATGACTGCTTTTAATGACGGTTTTATGGCTTGCTGGAATGAGGGTGCGGCTGTTTTAAATAGAGCTTTTGATGATGGATTGTTTGCGGATTTTGTTTTGGTTGAAGAAGCGTGGGCGGTATACCCGCCTGCTCCGCTGCCGGTATTGGGAAGGAATGTAATACAGACGGACGATGCTGCTGCTATAAGAGAGGCTAATCGTGCTTTGCAGGCTTATATCGACCAAGAAATCTTGCCGTTGATTCGATCAGTTAGCAGTGAGCAGGGAGCAGTGAGCAATGCCGCCATACAGAACCGCTTGGGTATCTTGTATGCGCGTGCTGGAAGAATTGCCGAGGCAAAAGCGGCGTATGAACGTGCTGCTGGGATGGGGTCGGTTCCGGCGATGACTAATCGGGGCAATCTTGCTTTGACCGAAAACGATTTTGCTACTGCTGAACGATGGTTTAGGCAAGTATTAACACGCGAACCGGAAAACAGAACGGCTTTGCGTGGACTGGAACGATTATCAGGAAGATAAAAAATGAGCAATGAGGAATGAGAAATGAAAAAATACTACCTGTTAATTATTCTCTGTTCACTGTTCATTGTAAATTTATTTGGAGAAAATAATTTTTCGCTTCGGGTTGCGCCGGTTTTGAATGTGCCGATTGGCAGTGCAGAGCATAAGCAGGGAATGGGAGCGGATATTTATCTTGACTGGGCTTTTTGGAATTTTGCGAATAACTTTTATTTTGGATTAAATGTAGGCGGGGGATTTGCCAGTATTCCGGTAGTGGTAGATGATCCCCTGACTTTGCTTGAAGGTAAGGCAGGGGCGCTTTTACTTTGGCGTCCGCTTGACCGCTGGGCTTTTCAGGCGGGGCTTTTTGGCGGAGTGTATCAGTATTCAAGGGGCGGGAACAGTGATACCAATGGATTATTTGGCGGAGCTTTGGGAGCGCAGTTTCATTTGTCGCCGTATTTCTCTCTGTATGCGGAACTTGATTATACTTCCAGGGCTTTAGGCTCGCAGCCTTTAAACACCATAGGCACAGCGGTAGGTTTGCGTTTTAATCTGTCGGAGATAATGGGCGGCAGTGCCAGAGTGCAAATTGATAAAACACAGCAGTACAGGGTTTTTCCAGTTTCGTATGCATGGTATGAGTACAATCCGGTTGCAACCGTAACTGTTACCAATAACGAACCGAATACCATCACCGATGTAAACCTTTCATTTTTCATGGACAGTTACATGAGCCAGCCCTGGACTTTTGCGGTGCTGCCCCGCTTAATGCCGGGCGAAAGCGTTGAAGTGCCGGTTACGGCTTTGTTTAACGATGCCATGATGAATTTAACCGAGACGATAAATGCAAACGGTTTAATTCAAATGCAGTACAGAAGTTTAGGCGCAAAAAGAAACAGTATATCACCAATACAAATGCCCATCTTTCACCGCAATACTCTTTCATGGGACGATGACCGCAGGGCGGCAGCTTTTGTTTCCCCCAAAGATAGCGCAGCCCGCTATTTTGCACGATATGTTTACGGAGCGTTAGAAACCTCTCCTGTGCAGGGTAATACTCCGGAAAATGTCAGAATTGCAACGGCTTTGTTTGAGGCTTTGCGTTTGTATGGGATTAAGTATGTAGTTGTACCGGCTACATCGTTTGCAAATGTTTCAGCCGATGAGTCCGCTTTAGATAATGTGAGTTATCCGTATCAGGCTTTATACTATCGGGGCGGGGACTGTTCCTATCTTTCGATTTTATTTTGCTCGATGTTGGAAGCATTGGACATTGAAAGCGCATTTATTACGATACCGGGTCATATCTATATTGCTTTTGATGTTGGTGATAACGATTGGTATGCGTTCAGCGAAGAAATAATCGAACTTGACGGTAACGACGGAACCCGACGCCGATGGCTGCCTATTGAGATAACCATACCTGACCAGGGTTTTACCAGAGCATGGCGTGTGGGAGCAAGCCAATGGCGGATTGCAAATAACAATGAACAGGCGACAGGTAATAGTTGGGAAGGTGCAAGGCTGTATCCTATCCGTGAAGCGTGGGATTTATACCCTTCTGTTACGGTTACGGCTTCGGGGGATCACCTTCCCATAATGCCGGCACGAAATGAAATAGTCAGGGCAATGGAACGGGAAACCGGAATTTTCCGCTGGACAGAAGCCAATGCCGCAGCTGCGGAGAGGGAAGGTGCAAGGCGCAGAGGAGAAGAAGAAATTACACTAGCCCTGAATGAAGAAATGGCGGCAGAGATAGCGGTAATTCTTGAAGAACATAATGTAGCGGATATTAGCGTAGAGGCTAGTGCTGCTGGTGTTATGATTAGGCTTTCGGATATTCAGTTTTTAGCTGATTCAGCGGTGCTTGCGGAAAGTGAAAAAGTTAAGCTTCAGGAAATTGCCAATGTGTTACGGACATTACCGGACAGGAAAATACAAGTTGCAGGACATACGGCTATGGCTGGCTCTGCAGGTGCACGCGTATTTATTTCTGAACAGAGAGCACAAGCAGTAGCAGCCTACCTGATAGAAATTGGCGCAGTTAGTTCAGAAAACATTACAGCGGTTGGTTACGGAGCGGATCGCCCGATTGCAGATAACTCTACTCCCGAAGGTATGGCGGCGAATAGAAGGGTGGAGATAACGATTAGCAATTAAAAAGTGAGAAGTTAAAAGTTAGAAGTGAGAAATGCAAGAAGGATTATTGCTGTTTACAAAACGGTCAATAACCTACAAGCTATTTTTCACCTTTCATTTTTTTCAGTTTATTTGAGGGCAAGGGGGTAAGGAGTAGGAAAGTGTCTTGAAGGGACATATTTTTTACGAATGAAGCCTTGCTCTCTTTTTTTATTTTATAAAGTTCTCAAATAAAATCAATACTTAAATTCTCGTTTTTTCTCTTTACTTTAAATTTTTACTGATATTCTATTTTTTTGGTAGGAAAACCCTTGTATACATAATATACCATTTTACAAATGAGCAATGAGAAAATTTTTTATTCGTTAATGCCTCTTGATGATTTCAAAGTTATTTTGGGGGTTGATGATCGTGAAGATAAATTAGCCCGATTTTGTCTTGTTACTTCTACTTTGTCGATTGAACAATATTGTAAGCGGAAACTTTTACGAAAAAAGTATTTTGAACGGATTGAATATATCGGAGATTTAATTATTCCTCTGCGGGAATTTCCTGTCTCTAAGGTACTTGCGGTTTATGCTTTGTCCAGCATGGGTGGGGTTGGCGAAATTGTAGAGCCTGATTTTTATAATGTCATTCCCGATTGCGGTATTGATGATGATTTGCCTTTTCATATTTCTTTATTCCCTGCCCTGCAACGATACAGGGGCTTGTCTGCGTTCAAGGTGATTTATTGGGGCGGGTATGTAACTAACAAAGTACCTGCCGATCTCGCTTCGGCTTGTTTGGAATTGGCGGCATGGAACTTGAACAGGTACAGAAGTCGCAGAATTGGTATGACGGGTAGCGTTAAGAAAGATGGTGAAAGTTTTGAAATGAAAATGCCGGAGAATGTACGGTTGTTGTTAGAACCGTATAGAAGGAAAACGATATGAAATATTTGATTGAAAAACAAATAATTGACGCTGTTAAGAAATTATTAACTGGTCGGGTTAATGAGTTGTTAAGTGAACTGGATTTGCAAGTGCCTTTGATTGAGTTTTCGGACTATCAAGGCAGGTTTATTGTTGTTCCTGTTGTTAATCCTGTTTCTTGTGAACGGTCTGAAAAAGAAAGGATTATACGGCTTGATGTTTATTCGTTGATGGTGCATTTTTCTTTTCCTGATACTGCGGATAGTGAATTGTTTTGTTATTTGTTTTCGGGTGCATTTAATGAGGCTTTGAATGAAGATCCGACTTTGGGCGGGATTGCGGACAGGGCGGTACTGACAGAGAAAAAGTATTTACCGCCGAAAACTAAAAAAAGCGGCGATAGTTGGGAGATTGTGATTGGTCTGCGAATAACTGTAGAGGATATAACTACATGAAAGTTAATGGCTGTGAATGTTCTATTGTTATTAAAACCGCATACAAGGAAATGAGTGTACCCTATTCAGAGGAAACTATTAGAGAGGCTTTTTCTGTTTTGCAAGAGGATGCGTCTATAGAGGGGGATGGCTCTTGTAAAGCGATACGGAAAGCAAGCGGGGTTACAGGGTGCGTGGTTACTCCGTTGACTATTGGGTCGGCTCCCCTGTTGTTATACCTCGCTATGGGAGCAGTTGGAAATCCTGTATATGTTTCAGAAACAAGGGGTGTTTATCAATACCAGCTTAACTTACTGCCTATGGAAGATACAGAGCATTTTGATTTAGTACAAGAGCGTGGCAATGAACGGAAATTGTTTGAAGGTTGTCGGGTGATTGGGTTTGAATTACGGATTGAACGAGAGCAAGCGGTAAAACTTAAAATTGATATTTACGGTGATAGACCTGCGGTAACTTACTCTTATACGGATAATTTTGTTACGGAAACTGGGGAACGATTTAATGGGGATAGTGTTACTTATAAGATTAACGGTAAGGAATATAAAAATATTTATGGGCTTACTCTTGTATCTAAAAAACAGGGTGGCACTAAGACAGAGTTATGGATTAGACGATCTTTAGAAATTGCTGATGGTATACCCGAAGTAATCGAAGAAATTGTTATTACTGCTCAACTTTTGAGAGATAAATATGAACATAGGTATTTTGGCACATTTCGTATAACGATGAATAGGCTTGTTTTTGTTTCTGATGAAACAAATGTAAATACCAGCGGGGCGGTCATCGGACCGCTTAGGTACTATGTTGCGGGTACGGTTTTAACCGAAGTATTTACCTCTGGTGAAGAGAGGCTGGCATGAAATTCTACGATATTGATAATGCCCTAGCCGAAGCCATAAATGCCGCTGATAAGCCTGTGCGTGTAAAGATAGAAATTGATAGCGAGAAGGGATTTTTTCATAATGTTTTTGAACAAGATATTGTAGAGGCTAATTTTTTCGGGCTAAAGGAAATTGCAGGGGGTACTACTGCTAGAGGGGAATTGTTACTTGATAATCCGCAGGGGATATATTCTTTTTCTGATGTCGGGGCTGGTTTTCAAGTAAAGGTTTCTTTTTCGATGGGTGATGGTTTACCGTATTTTCAGCGGTTTAATTTTTTCATTGACGATAAGGGTGTGCAGGATATTCGAGGGGCGGGGCGTAAACGGTTTGTGTATATCGGGCTTAGGGATTTGTCGGCGAAGTTGCGAAAAACTGATGAAGCTAGGGATTGGACTTCTCCTGCGGTTTTTACATACTCGGTGGTTTGTGATAAAACGCTGCCGGAAAAATCTCTGGTTCATGGTATCGCTCAACGTGCAGGACTGGCGGTTTCTGATATTGACTGCTCTACTATTCCGGTAACACTTCCTTATGTTCGGTTACGGCGAAATATTTGGGCTGAACTTTCCAGCCTTGCTACTGCTTACCGTTGCCATTTGGAATGTCCGATAGAAAAACCTCTTGTGTTTGCTCATTCCGTTTACCAGACTGAACAGCTTACAGACAATGAATACTCGTACACTTTTACCGGAGAGAATGTTTTTTATTTGCGGAAAATTGCAAGGGCGGAACTGTACCGGAACTCTGTGCGATTAAAAGTTAATATGCCTGTCTCTTTGGTGAAACAAGAGATATGGCGATATGACGATCCGCCTGTTTTTTATGATGAATATTTGCAAGCACATTACCCTTTCAAATATCCTCTTGTCCGTGAAATTGAAGCGGGAAATTATGACGCTCGTTATCGTGTTGTTGATGTTGGCGGTAAGGAAAGGAATGTTGTTTTTGCTGATGAAATAGACACAAAAGAGGAAGCGGAAAATAGGCTTTGTTTTGATGGCGGAGCTTTTTCTTACTCTCTTTATGATGTTACCACTAATTATGATAAAGCAATTCTGACTTTGCAAAAAGAAGCTGACGGTGATTTATATAATGCTTCGATACATGGTCGTCCTATTGTGCTTGATCTTAATCGGTCTTGTTTTATGACCGACAGCGAAGCAGCAGCTAACTACGGTACTGTGGCTTTGAATGTTACAGGTTCTTATTTTTCTGAATTTGAGGTAGACGGCAAGCCTCACTATGAGGATTGGGTGATCCGTGAACTTGCGGAACGGCTGCAGAACAGGCAGGAGTTTACGGTAAAAACTCATCGTGCGTTATTTCATGCTCGTGTCGGGGCAAGAGTAAAAATACAAACTAAAAATGATGATTTAGCGGGAACGATAAATGCGTTTTCGTTCAGGTATAAAAAAGACAAGGCTTTTATTGCTTCTTTTAGAATTATGGAAACAGGGGGGAATGATAAATGAACAATGAACAATTAGAAATGAGAAATGAAAGATTTTTATTCGATAGTTTTTATTTAACTACTAGATGGGGGTGGTTATGAAGGCAAGCAGAAGTCAAAGGCAAGGGGGCAATATGACTAATCAAGACAGGCAGTTGATTGTTGAGACGTTAGGCGAAATGCGGGAGCTTAAAGGGGAAATGAGGGAGTTTAAGGAACACGTTATTGGGCGGGTTCAACGGTTGGAAAAAAAGGAAAGTGAACGGAGCAAGGAGCGTATATCAGTATTGAGTGTGATTATTGCTTCGGCGGCATTGGCGGTTTCTATTATTGTCAATTTTATTAAACACGGAGTGAAATAGTATGTTAAGTTACAGGGTTGAGCGTATAAAAGAATCATACAATTACAGGGCTAACCCAAACCTGCCAGATTCTTTTGAGAATAATTGGGCTAACAATTCTTTGGATTTTCTTATTCTACTTGACGATGAAAAAGAAATTATACGCCTGAAATGTCAAACGGTCGCAAATTATTGTTTTGGTGAACATCTTGGACCTAATCATTTGCCCCATATAAGTACCATTGCTACAGGGGAATTTGTTATTAAATCATTTGTTGAGCCTCGCAGTTTTCACGGCGAAATCCATGCCATAACTAAAACCAGAGATAAAGGCGGCAGGTGGATAGACCATAACGCTATGATGACGCTTGATAATGGGTATCAAACGGGGCGCTGGCTTATCCATGACAAATATTCTTTTAATCATGGCAGGGATACCAATTACGCATGGTCGGCGGGGTGTTTTATTTTATCTTCTAAGGATTTGAAAACGCTTAACTTACATCTAAAACAATTTGGTGTAAAGCCAGGGGATTTGATAAATGGAGTGTTAAATGAGCAATAAACAGAGAACAGTGAATAATGAACAATTAGCAATGAGCAATGGAAAGAAAACTTGTTTTGATTGTTTGCATTGTAAGGTTTCGGTTAAGTCAACGAAAAATAATAGATTGCTTTTTTGTGCGGAAAGCAAGAATAAGGAAAACCATAAAGAACCTTACTGGCTTGCAAAAAAAGTTTGTAAGAAATTTGAGGACATGACGGCTTAATCAATGAACAGAGAACAATTAGCAGAGAATAAAGAAATGAGAAAAATGAATGATACTGACGGGATTATCATATCTGATAAGCCGTCTTGGGAACATTCATTTAAGGAACTGTTTGCTATTTTGGGTAAACGGATTATCTCGTTGCCGTCAAAGATGATTGGGTTTAAGCCTTTATGTCTTTTTATTGCAACATGGCTTTTAACTAAAGGATTTATCCGTGATTGGATTTGGTTTTGTGTTGTTGTCATTGTGCTGTTTGGCATTATGGGATTAAAAGTCGTATCAAGGTGGAAGGAACACTGACAAGGGAAAAGGTAAGAGGTAAGAGGTAAAAGTGAATAGAGAGCTAAGGGCAAGAATGAATGTTTTTGCTGATTACATTTATTTTGGAGGAATGAGAAATGAAAAATGTTTTAACTGATTTTGCCTATGGGCTGATTATAGGGTTTATAACGGCAGTAATTATCTGCGGAACTATTACAGGACTTATGTATGTAAATCTAAAACACAAGGAGAGGATAAACTATGTGGAAAGACAACAAGCTATTGAGGATTTGCGGGAAGATGTTATCAATCGTGATTTTGTTGAGTTTCTTGAAACCATGCCCGATGTTCGCACAGCAGCAGACGGAGCAATCACAGACTTTGAACGAAAGCGAGACGAGATATTGGAGCGATTTAGAAGTCGAATTGCTGATTGATGAGGTTTCGGAAGCTGCTCTTGAAGCCATTGAACAGGCGGCGGGGGAAGCGGCAAGGGCTGCGGTGCTGGCTATGTTGGAGCGTGAGGCGGAGGCTTTGCGTGAGGTGCAACGGCTAAGGAATGAAGCGGAAACGGCAAAAAGAAAAGGTTTTAGGAATGTGATTATTACAGGGGTTGTTTGCTTTTTGGGTGGATTTGCAACTGGCGTATTAGTTGCCAAATAAATATTTATGGGAGTGATGTATGAAGGACAGAATAAAAATTAAAGGCCGGGTTACTGTGCGGGTCTTGGACATTGACGGGAATGTCAAACGGTGTAAACAGAACTGGTTTGAAAGGATTTTGAGGCTTCCGGGTAGGCTTATGGAATTCAAACACCACAACATTGTTACTCGTGAAGGTGATGCTATGATTGCTGACGCTCTTTTGGCTTCGCCTACTCGGACTAAGGTAACAAGTACCAACGGTTTTATACAGGTGGGTACGGGCTGGACTGGTAATAGCACTAAAAATAATACTCGGTGTAATACTGCTACCGGAAGTATGAGGGCTTTGGACAGTGGCTACCCTGCACTAAAAGCGTCATGGGGAAATACCGGCGATACTACTATCACTTATCGGGCTACTTTTGCGGCTGGAACTTTGAACGCTAACGGAGTGAATGAAGCGTGTTTGTTAAATGGCAATGGTACTTCGGCTAACTGTTTGGCTTATGCACAGATAAATCCATCGGTTAATGTTACCGCTAGTGATACCCTACAAGTGTTATGGGAAATTACAATACTCGGTCAATAAGGTTTTTACAATCGCCTTTTGATTTTCCCTGTCCTGTCGCACTTGGCAAGGATACGCCGTCTTTTGGACTTCACCGTTTTAATCAAGCCTTACGGTTTGTTCCACCTGATGATGAAGGGTTTACCATGCGGGGGGATAAAAGACGGCTTGTCTACAAGGGGCGTAAGCGTTCTCACCGGATTACTATTCTCGGCGATACTACTTTTGAATACGATTGTATTCTTGAAAGAGAGCCGGAAAGTAATGTTGTTACCTTGCTTATGGAAGGGGCGGAACACTTTGATTTTTTCCGGCAGCCTGATTTTGTACCTGATCCGTTTTTGAAAGGCAGTTATGCGGTTTACAAAAAGGAAACTATTTTAGGCGAAGGTACTGGAAAACTTTGCCATATACATAGACCTTTGATAATTGACGCTCGTGGCCGTAAGGTGTGGGGCGATCTGTCGATTGTCGGGAATGAGTTGCGGATTACGATACCGGAACAGTGGCTGGCAGAAGCGAAGTATCCGGTGGTTGTTGATCCTACGGTGGGGACTACTACGGTGGGAAGCCAAAATAAATGGGTTATGGAACCGGGGGAACCTGCTGAACCTCTTATGTTTGAATTATCTATTCCGGTTAATAGGTTTCTTGTTCCTGAAACTATAAATGGTATATGTACCGCCTATGCGTATGTTAATCAAGATGATTATGAGGCAGGGGGTCGTCCGGTCTTTTATTCTGATAATGGAAATTCACCGTTGACAAGGAAATCAATAGAGGAAGGATTTATTGATTTAAGAGTAACAAGCAGTAAACCTGTTGGCTGGCGTTCAGCAACATTTAAGAGCAACGGTAGTATCACAAACGGTTCATATATCTGGTTTGGTGTTTTTTGTGAGTATTATTGGATGCCTCGTTTTGATTGGGGGGCAAAATGCTATGCTGATTGGTGGGACGCATATACAAGTATCCCTACAACATACCCAATAACTAAATGGACTGAAATTTATGATTTCAAATTGTCGATGTACTTTACATATACATCGGCACAAAATTATATTCGTACTATTACGCATGGCGTAACGATAACCGATAACAGGATTTTGAAAGCGGATTATAAGCGAAGCGCAATACAAACAGCAAGGGTAAATACTTCAATGTCAAGGTTTGAAACTTTTTATCGTAAATGTGAAATGAATTTGTCAAATACTATGAGTATGAGCCGCTTTCTTTATTTTTCAAGAACTGTAACAGAAAGTATTAAGGCAACGCTGGAGAAAAAGGAGAGCCGTTCCTTATCAAGAATGTGTATTGATGATGTAGAAGTAAAAACAGAAAGCAAAAGAAGTGTTAATGTTATCCGCACAATTCAAGACAGTTTGAAGGGGCTGGACAGTCAATCTGTCGTTTTATTATATGTCCGTTCTGTAACTGATGAGGCAATAGCAACGCACAAAACAAGCCATTGGGGGGCTTTTATTCGGGGATTGCTGGTAACGGCTGGAAGTAACGCTGAAACTACGCATGGAGCTAACTATTACCGTTTTCAAGCGGATAAGGTTCAAGCAGAGGGGTCTGTGTTTAGGGGGTTACTGCTTTTTGTAAAAATAGTTACAGGTGTTTTTGTTAGGGATTATTTATTACGGCGGTTTTTAGTTGCAAGGGAAGAACTTGTTTTGAAGTCGTGTATTACAAGGGAAATAATACTTGATAGCAAAATTAACTGATGGAGAAAAGTATGGGAAAAATATTCAAAGGGCAAACTGCTCTACGCATTGCATTGAAAACTTTTTGTGATTTGGAAGATGTTTTATCTGCGGTTATTCGTTATCGCAAGCCTAACGGTAAAGCTGGAGAATTTGCGGCTGCTGTCGGGGATAGTGTTAAGGGAGTTATTTTCCATGAGTGTATCGAGGGCGATATTGATGTTTCGGGTTGGTGGGCTTTTTGGGCTTTTGTAACTTTTGCTGATGGTCGCACGGCTGCAGGGGAAGCGGCGAAGGTCTATATCTGGAATGAAGGGAGATAAAAGGTAAGAGGTAAGTGGTAAGAGTGTTTACATATCGGATGACGACCTTCATATCATTTTTAATTACTAATTTATTATGAGACGAAGAACGCCGGAAGAACGTTACAGAGATAATATTCGCAAGCAGCAGATAACGCTCGAAGAATTTGCAGCACATGAGATTGAATGGGCTGACCATTTAATGTTGTGGTATAGGTTGAAAAAAGTTGATATGCCTGACGATGAGTATAGGGCTTGTGCGTTTTTTTTGAACAAAGAATATTTACGCAAGCCGGGGTCGTTGACTTTGTTATATGAAATGTATCAGCGGTGTTATAAGGAACTGCCGCAAGTTACAAAAGAAAATGCTTTTGATATTTTGTGTTTTCAATTCAAGATGTATGCAAAAGTGTTAAAGACTGGGGGGTTCGATGGGTGAAAGAATTGGTGATGAAAGTATTTATTTACGGATTAGCGAACTGAAAAGGGGTAATATACAGTTTACTGATTCTACAAATGCTGCAAGGCTTCTTAGGGAGCATGGGCGGGATATTCGCTATTTTCCGGCATGGAAAAAATGGCTGGTGTGGAACGGTACGCATTGGGAAATTGATGAGGGCGGAGCTTTGGTGCATGAAAAGGGTCTTGATACTGTCCGCAATCTTTATGATGAATTATTAAAGACTGACGATTACAGGGAGCGTAACGAAATCGAAAACTTTGCGAAAATTAGTGAAAGCGTTAGGAGACGTGAGGCGATGATTAAAACGGCTCAATATATTACGGAGTTGAATATCAAGGCTGAACAGCTTGACGCTAATCCCTGGCTGTTGAATGTGCGTAACGGTACGATTGATATTTCTTGCGGTGAATTTACAGAACACAGGCAAGAGGAAATGATTACCAAGATTGGCAATGTTGATTATGACCCTGCTGCTGATTGTCCGCTTTGGAAGCAATTTATCAGGGAGATTATGAACTACAACTCTGATATTATTACCTTTCTGCAAACTGCGGCGGGTTGGGCTTTGACTGGTGATAACTCTGAACAGGTGATGTTCATTTTGTTTGGTAGCGGGGCTAACGGAAAAACTACTTTTCTAAATACGCTTATGTATATCATGGGTGATTATGCAATCGCAACACCGACTGAAACTTTTATGAAAAAGTCTGGCGACCAAAATACAAACGATATAGCTCGATTGCGGGGGGCTCGTATTGTTACTACGACAGAGGCGGAGCAAGGACGGCGGCTTTCTGAACCGATTATTAAAAAGATTACCGGTAATGACCAGATGACGGCTCGTTTTCTGTATGGTGAATATTTTAATTTTACGCCTACTTTTAAAATTTTCATGGCTACAAACCACAAGCCTGTTATCAAGGGGACTGATTACGGTATTTGGCGGCGTATCAGGTTGATACCTTTTACTACACGCATTGCAGAGGATAAACAGGATAAGCAGCTTGAAATGAAATTGAAAAATGAGGCAAGCGGGATTTTGAACTGGCTTTTGGAAGGTACGGCTCGATGGCGGCGGGAAGGTTTAATCGCCCCTGCGGCAATACTTAACGCTACTGACGAATACAGGGGAGAAATGGACGTTATCGGAAATTTCTTGAAGGAATGCTGCGTACAGGAAAAATCTGCAACTATACGGATTAGGGAATTATACAAGGCTTATTCGGATTGGTGCGAAGAAAATAATGAACACGCTATCAGCGAAAGATTTTTTTCCATGAGGCTTAAAGAATTGAATTTTGAACAGGGCAGAACTTCTGAGGCTCGGTATTGGGTGGGGATTGCTTTGCAAGTATAATTTTTATTCTCTTTTGGGCTGTGTCCCCCGTGCGCCCCTATAGGGTGGTGAAGGAAAAACATATTATATCTTATTCAAGTAAGTTTTTGCATATCTGGAGTATGCTTTGTTGTTGCTTTGTTTTTGTTAGAAAACTTGAATTGACATGAAAAAAAATCGACATTACTAAACATGGCAAAAAACGGGAACGCACGCTCCCCCCGCTTGAAAAAAAATCCCCTTCCGACAGTGCTATGACAAAAGTCTTGTCATAAATGACAAAGATAGGGGGTGTTCTGTCATGGTCAAAAGTATGCTGGAAATATCTTTGATATATCTCTATTACTCTATTTTATATTTTATGACTTTTATGACAATAAAAAGAAGGTAGAAAGATATATATAGAATAGCTATATAAAGAGGGGGAAATCGGGTGTTTGTCAGTCATTTGTCATCAGCCATTCAGCCGTTCGGCGGCTCACGGCTTCAGCGGTTTGCCTCATCACGCCGCCCGGCGAAGCCGGGCGGGCTACCAGAAATGCCTGTAGCAAGTCCCGCTGTTTCCAACTTTTACTTTTAGATTATGCTTTAGGCGGGTCTTGCGTAGGGCATTTCTGGTAGCTGTTA
Source organism: Treponema sp. (assembly GCA_031281025.1). Taxonomy (GTDB): domain Bacteria; phylum Spirochaetota; class Spirochaetia; order Treponematales; family Breznakiellaceae; genus WQXQ01. The sequence continues at coordinate 15,176 of JAITFY010000089.1, forward strand.
TCAAGCTTTGGGGATAACTGCCAGCCTACCTGAAAAGTTGGCTGGTCTTACGGAGTAAACGCAAAACGCCCTGCGATATTGCCTCACCGATAAAGCCAAAAGGATAAACCAAACAATCAAGCCTGTAAGTAAACCCGCACCAATAATGCCGCCTAGCCTGACCACATACTTTGATAATTTCTTTTGAGATATACTCAACAAATAAATAATTTACGGGTGCTGAAAGCTCCCGTTGTGAAAAACCTCACGGATAAAACTTTTAGGGAAAATGCTTGTATGTGGTCAGGTTGGGCGGGGCGAAGCCTGAATAAATCCTTACGTTAGCCGTGGGGCAAAGTACGGTCAGCATGATGGAAAGACGGAAAAGACGGGTGGGGCAAACAACAGCCCGCTGTGGTGGGTTAGGGGTGGGGAGGCAGGACGCCGACTGTAACAGAAAAAAAAGCAAACATGGACGTTTGCTTTTTTTTCTTCCTTACAGCCGACAGCTACGGCTGGCGGCTGCTCCCCCCCCTTTGAGGCGTTGATGAAGGGTTTGTGATTGGAGCGACCGGAGCGACAACGGAGCGTAGGGAGCGTATTGAACAAACCCAACATATTTTCTTATAAGGGGGGGAAGCCCGCCGGCGAGGGGGGGGGATAATATATGCCACCCCTAACCCACCACCGAAGCAGCAAGGGCTTGTAGGTTGCGGGGCGATGGGTGGGGTTATTGGCAGGGGCTCCCCACGGTGCTTTTGTTTCCAGCCCTAATTGGGATATGCTTTTTGTGTGTACGCCTGACGAAAAGCCCCTGCGGTAAAGGCTTTTAATGATTTGGGAAAATTGCGGAGTGGAGAGAAGCGGAACGTAGCAATTTTGTCTACTTTCTTCTTTTCTGCTAGGAGTGTATTATATATGACAGGAATGACGATATTTTACATATAATGTTTAATAAACGTTATGTGCAATACAGTAAATATACTGAAAAAGTTAGCAAAAAAGTTAGCAATTTTCTAAAAATTGAAGATATATCAAGACATAATAAAGCATAATCAAGGCATATAGGGCTTGACTAATTCTATATATAGTATAGAATTAAGGTAATTGAGGCATACTCAAGGACTAATCAAGGACTATGCGGAAAAGTGTGGCGGAGACAAAACCGTGCAGAGGGCATAGCCCGAACACGGTTTTTCGTAGCCCAAAATGCCCGAACAGGGCATTTTGCACTTACCGTTTGTTAGGCGATGGTTTTTTGCTTTGTTACTTCATTTCTTCTACTGTTTTTTCTTTTAATATGTTCATCCAATTTCTTTTACTATGTAAAAACCTAAC
>JAITFY010000156.1 GCA_031281025.1 Treponema sp.
ATTTCCCATTAAAGTTAAAAAAACCATTAAAGTTTTTCAACCAATTTGCCGATAATGTTAATGGCGGGTAGTGTCTTTTGGTAATTCCGCGGTTACCGGCTGGGCGTTATTTGCCAAATGGAAGCATGGATGCTTCTATAACAGTATCAAGGAGGATCTTATGATCATCAATCACAACCTGAGCGCAATGTTTGCGGACAGGTCCCTCAAGGTAACTCAAGTTTACCTCACCAAAAACATGGAGAAACTCTCCTCGGGTCTTCGAATCAACCGTGCCGGCGATGATGCGTCGGGGCTTGCTGTTTCGGAGAAGTTACGGAGCCAGATTCGCGGCCTTAACCAGGCGTCAACCAATGCTCAAAACGGTATTTCTTTCATCCAGGTAGCAGAAGGGTTTTTACAGGAATCCCAGGACATCCTTCAGCGCATCAGAGAACTGTCTGTTCAGGCAGCAAACGGCATTTACAGCAGCGAAGACAGACTTTACATCCAGGTTGAAATATCACAACTTGTAGCAGAAGTCGACAGAATTGCCAGTCATGCTCAGTTTAACGGAATGAACATGCTTACAGGGCGTTTTGCCCGTCCAGTCGGCGATAATGTTGTTACCGCTTCAATGTGGTTTCATATTGGCGCTAATATGGATCAGCGAACACAAGTATTTATCGGTACAATGACAAGTAAAGGGCTCGGAATCCGCCAGATGGATGACACTTTTATTACATTGGAAGAACCGGATGGAGCCAACAGGGCAATCGGTACAGTTGATGCAGCTCTTAAAATTATCAACAAGCAAAGAGCCGACCTTGGCGCTTATCAGAACCGGTTAGAGCACTCTGTTCGTGCTCTTGACGTAGGTGCAGAAAACATGCAGGCATCAGAGTCCAGAATCAGGGATACCAACATGGCCAAACAGATGGTTGACTATGTAAGGGATCAAATACTGAACCAGGCTGGAACAGCCATGCTTGCACAAGCGAATCAAAGAGCAACTGCAGTATTGTCATTGTTGCAATAATGTAGTATAATTACCTTATCGGGTTTTCAGGTCTTTGGCCTGCTGCCCGGCAGGGTAATCTGGTACTTGGGGGGATCTGTTTCTCACCCGTGGATAAACGTTTCAAAACGTTAAAGTTTCAGATCTCCCCCTCCCGGCCACTTAATCTAAAAATTGGGTGGTCGAAAGTGATCTTTGACAACAACTCTCCTGTTAAGCGGGACGGTTCTAAACGTGTTTGACCAAATGGACAGACTCGTTTAGTTCTGTTTGCGGAAATAAGGGTCGGCCGCGCGAAACCAACCCTGAAAACCGCTCCCGCAGAACGGCTCCGGCATGGATGGCCGGGGTAAACACAACATGGAGGGAAAAAATGATTATTAATCACAACATGAGCGCCCAATTTGCCGATCGTCAGCTTGGTGTAAACCAGCTTTCATTGACAAAGAACTTGGAAAAATTAGCTTCCGGCATGAGGATCAACCGCGCCGGTGATGATGCTTCCGGGCTTGCTGTCTCCGAAAAAATGCGGAGTCAGATTCGTGGATTGCTTCAGGCAGAACGCAATATCCAAAACGGTGTTTCTTTTATTCAGGCTACTGAGGGTTTTCTTCAGTCAACCCAGGATATTTTACACCGTATGAGGGAATTATCCGTTCAGTCAGCCAACGGCATTTACTCAGATGAGGATCGTATGCAGATTCAAGTCGAAGTATCGCAGTTGGTAGATGAAGTTAACCGTATTGCAAGTCATGCCCAATTTAACGGCATGAATATGCTTACTGGTGCTTTTTCTATGGACGCACCTACTGGCAGAACAATGCAGTTACAGGTTGGAGCTAACATGGATCAAAGCGCTAGAATCTTTATAGGCGATATGTCGGCTACTGCGCTTGGTTTAACAAACGTTCAGGGTGTTGAAGGTAAAATTACCATTGCCACCCCAGAAGATGCAAACCTTGCCATCGGTACAGTGGACAGCGCGTTAAGAGTTGTTTCCAAACAACGTGCAGACCTTGGCGCTTATCAGAACCGGTTCGAAATTGCTGCTCAGGGCGTTGCCGTCGCGGCTGAAAATTTACAAGCTGCGGAATCCCGGATCAGGGATGCAAACATGGCATCAAAGATAGTAGATTTTACAAGAGATACTATTTTAAGCCAAAGCGGAACAGCGATGCTGGCTCAGGCCAACCTTCGAACACAATCGGTTTTACAGCTGCTTTCGTAGTTTTGAGTTTTTTAAGAATCAAAAGCGATTTAAGAGACTTCTGGACGTCGTCTTTTTGTCGTTAGTGGAGTTCGCGCCTTCACTATCATCCGGTAAGCAGTACCAAAAGTGGTGCTGCCTGCCGGGTTGTTTAACCTCTGTCAAAGGATTGGCAGAGGTAACGCCTGACCACACATCAAGAAATAAACAAATAGTCGGGTGTGTGGTTGGGGCATTTTTTACATGGAGGTTCAAAATGTCTGTAGCAACATTGGGATATTTTGTCCCGGGACAAATTCCTGTCTCTTCAACACCAATTTCCGATTCTCGCGGACAACAGGTAAGACCTGAAATAAAGACAAACCCGCATACCGCACAAATCCTGCGGGAACAGCAAAAAAAGCTGGAACAGCAGACTCAAATTGTCGATTTAGAACGGATCGGGCAGGCATTTAATAAAAAATTGCAATTTGTAGTAGATCACACTTCAAATGAAGTGATTGTAAAGGTCATTGATAAAGAAACCGATAAAGTGATCAAGGTAATACCGCCCGAAGAACTACAGCGGCTGCACAGAAATTTAAAGGAAACTATCGGTTTATTACTTGATGAAATGGTTTAAGGGCATCTGAAAATGAAGCGGTAAAGCCGGGGGGGAGTGGTCAGATCTATGTCGGATATTTATGTACCTGGAATAAGAAGCAGATTTAACACAGAACAGATTGTCGAAGATCTGATGACAATCGAAAGAATTCCAAGAAACAGAGTCCAAAACAATATTGATACCCTGCAGCTTCAAAAAGGTTATTTGCAGGAAGTAGGACGCAGGGTAAGCTCATTGGGTGAAAGCGCCCGTTTTCTTTTTTCTTTTCAAAATCCATTTCATGATAGAATCGTACAAAGCGGCGATGACTCTGTTATTACTGCAACTGCAAATAGACAGGCATCTGAACAAACACTGCGATTTTCTGTAAAACAAACTGCCCAGGCAGACCGTTTTCTTTCCCAGCCTCTGGATGAGAGGATGAGACTGGAAGCCGGTACCTATACATTTACTGTTGGAAATGATGAAATTTCGATTCCCTTTCGTGGAGGCACATTAAGGGATTTTGTAGATATCTTAAACCGGCGCGGCCGTGATAAAATTTCGGCCTCATTTATATCGGTACAGTCTGGGACAAGATCGCTTTTAATTGAATCCAGAGAAACCGGCGCTGGTGCAAGACTGGGTTTTGCCGGTGATGCCAAAGATCTTGCGTTAAACATTGGCATGATGCAGCCAAATCCCGGCAGCGAAGCGCAAAGAAGTATTCCCATCAACGAAAATACAGTCCGGGGTGTTTCAAATACAATGATAAATGACGGGGTTTTACAGGTTCCTGTACAAACGTCTGCTTCCATACCTTTGAATATTACTGTAAGCGATAATTCGCCGCTGGTACTCCGTCTTGAAACACGAACAAATGTTGATTCAAACAATGCAGTTATTCCAGGCCCGCCGCCTGGCCCTTCTGTTCCTTCCGGTTCTGTAACGTTTGGCGGAATTACAATACAAAACGAACCGTCCAGCGCTCCCACTCCTGCATGGCAGGCGCCGCCTGTACCTGTTCGTAATGATGACATGTCTGTTTTAACTTTGGCTTTTTCCGATGGTACTTCTGTTAAGCTTCCTGCAATCAGCGATTCCGGCAATTTTGTTCCAAGACAGTATGATCTTGCGGATTTTGCAAGAGGCAAAACGATAGTTTCATTAAATGTTGAAAATGCAAATACTCACCGCGAAGTTTTAATTGGTAATGCAGAAATTCTTGATCCTACTGCGACAAGCGACGGTTTAAGACCTGTAAATGCCGTTTCTACAGCCCGTGATGCGATTGTCTCTATGGAAGGCCTGGAAATAAGCCGTTCTACAAATATAATTGACGATTTAATTCCAGGCGTTACGTTAAACGTCAGAGGGGTATCAGAGCGCCAGATTGATCTTAATGTCAGCGCCAATATACCGGCTGTTAAAGATGCAATTATATCCTTTGTGGGAAACTACAACCGGCTTATGGCGGAATTAAATATTCTTACGCGCCGTGATGACAGTGTAATTGATGATATAACTTATATGTCCTCAGATGAAGCATCCGAAATGAGGGAAAGGCTTGGAGTTTTTTCCACAGATTCTGCTTTGGTCACTTTAAGAAATAACCTCCAGCGAGTGATAACTGCCCCCTACCCTACCCACCTTGAGCGCGAGCTTACTTTACTTTCGCAAATTGGCGTAAGTACCAATGCGGACAGAGCAAGCGGTTATGACCCGTCACGGCTAAGAGGATACCTGCAAATTAACGAAAGAGAACTTGATGCTGCCCTTGAAACAAAAATAACTGCAATTAGGGAACTTTTTGCAAACGATACTACAGGCGATTTACTTGCAGATACGGGAGTTGCTTTTAACGTGGATGCTCTTATACGCCCCTTTTCGGGAAGCGCCGGCATTATTTCCCTAAAAGCCAATGCAATTGATTCACGCATTGGTCAGGATGAAAGGCGGCTTGTTACAATTGATCGCCAACTTGCTTCAAAAGAGCAGGAGCTGCGAATCCAATATGCCAGAATGGAAGCCGCTTATGCACAGATGGAACGAATGTCCAGTTCGCTTGATAACTTTAGTCAACAAAACCGCGGCGGCAGATAATGAAAATACTAATTAACGGAAAAGAACTGGATTTTACACTTGGCGATGAAAAAAACATAGGACAGGTTTTGGCGGAAATAGAAAGCTGGCTTTCCAATTCCGGGCACGTTATAAGTAAACTTTCTATTGACGACTCTGTTATTTCCGCTTCACAAATAGAAGATGCTTTTGAAATGAATATCGATACTGTTAAATCGCTTGAAATACATACTGATACAAGGCCGGATTTAACGTCTTCAAGCCTTCTGGCTCTTTTTGAAGATATCAAAGAATACGAAAGCCTTGATTATGAAAAAAAAGCCGGATTTTTTGAAAACTGGAAAAAAAGCGCGCAAGCTGCCTATATTTGCAGACAAATGCCCGATCTATTTTCGTTATGCGTAAAAACATTTTTGCATGGCGAAGTTACTTTGGCATATCTATCATCCGTAACAGAAGAAAGGTTACATGAATTAAACGATCCGTTAAACGAAATTCTTAAAATTGAACCTTTACTGGATGATATATGCACAAGGTTAGTTGATCTTCCTCTGGATATTCAAACCGGAAAAGACATAAAAGCAGCTCAGACAATTAATCTTTTTGCTGCAGTTACAGATAAAATATTCCGTATTTATTATGAGCTGAGTATTCAAGGATACTTTGTAATAGACAATGAAAGTGAAAAAGAACAAATGACAAAATTAATTGGTGAGTTTACAAATATTTTAAAAGAATTAATGGAATCTTTTGAAAGAAATGACCTTGTTCTTGTAGGAGACCTTGCCGAGTATGAAGCTTCCGTCAAAATCAGGGAATTATATAATGTTATTGTAAAAAACAGCCGGAGCCATAAATGATAAACATTCTTACGCTTTTCCCATTACAGAGTATTACTAATTTTACGCTTGAAGATCCTTCTTTTTCTCCTACACAAATAATTATCTTTGTTGCTGTTTTTGCGGTTATCGTTGTAGCGTTGGTCTTTCTTAATTCGGCAAACAAAAAGTCTTCGCCTGCAAAATCCAAATCATCCGGCGGCGGGGGCGGCGGAGGAGGAGGGTTCTCTGGTCTTTCCTCAATGTTTGCATTAAGAAAACTTACCAAAAATATCGGCATGGATAGTACGCAGAAAAAAATGCTTGATTTTGTCTTTAAAACTGATGGTGTATCTGAACCGGAAAAATCCATAAATAACCCGCTCCTTCTGGACCGCCATTTTAGGCGCGCTTTTAGGATAATTGAGCAATCCCCCAGCTCCAATGAAGAAGTCCAAAGAAAATTAACCATTCTTTTTTCTACCAGGAATTTGCTGGAAAACAGCCCTGTAGGAGCGATAACCTCTACAAAAATGCTAAAAGAGGACACAGTTATAACATTAAGCAACGGCAAAGATAAATTTGAAGTAGCCGTTACTTCCGCCAAAGATGAAAGCCTCGTGGTAGATGCTCCTACAAATGTGCTTGGAAGCCAAATAAAAATCCCCCATGGCGCAAGGTTATCGGCAGTATTTTTTACAAAAGGAAACAAGGGGTTTTCCTTTGAAACCCGGGTTATTGGATATTCCCAGATGCACGGGCGTCCGGTAATGCAGCTTGCCCATTCTGCTCAAATAAAGTTTCTTTCTGTCCGGCGTTACCGCAGGAAGCAAGCGGTTATTGATTGTTTTTTGTATTTAGTGTATGTTGAAGGGAGTGGTAAAAAGCAGCGTTTGATCGTTGACAAACGCCGTATTAACGGGACAATTGCAGATATTTCTATCGGCGGCTGTTCAATTAAAGCCGTTGCTCCTGTTCAGGTAGGGGCAAGGTTTAAAATTGAATTCATTCAAAGAAATGCGAGTGTAGCGGCCTTAGGACAGGTTTTAAGGACAAACCGTGCAGGAATGAATACAACAATTCATTTTAAGTTCTTAAGGATATCGCAAAAGTCCATGAATACCATAAATGCATTTGTATACGAGTATGTAAATGAATAAAACTTATTTAACCAAAACAAAAAGGGGACAAAAAAGATGAAAGTTATTTCCATAAAAGACATGGTTAGGAAGGATGTCCCCATTTATTATCGCAAGCTCTTTACGGGCATTGCAGTAATAGATTTAAACGAAAAACAAACAGATTTTCGTATTGATTTTGCAATCGAATATAAACCAACAGGCCATAAAGAAATAGCAGTAAATTTTTTAGACCACATTGACTACCCTATTGTTCCAGTAGCCAGAGAATTAAAGCAATACATATTTGATTTAGACTATGTCGGAGGTCTTCCTGATTGAGTTAGTTTCCAATTCTCCGCAGGAAACATTTGCACTAGGACAACAAATAGCCAATTCTCTTTTTCCAGGTTCTTTAGTTGCGCTTTATGGAACACTTGGCAGCGGAAAAACTCATCTTACAAAAGGAATTGCTTTTGGTTTAGGTTTAACAGAAAACATTACAAGCCCAACCTATACAATAATTAACGAATACTCTTTGCCCGATAATAATATTTTTTATCATATTGACGCTTACAGGCTGGACAATGAAAATGATTTTACAGAAACCGGTATTTTGGAAATTATTCATTCTAATGGAATTTGCATAATTGAATGGAGTGAACGTATATCAAAAAACTTGCCCTGTAATACAATATCAATTTTTTTAGAAATATCAGAACAAAATGCAAATAGCTCATGCAGAAAAATAAGAATATCTGGTTTGGATAAATTATGAATACAGAAAAAAAAATAATTTGTGCGATAGATTCATCAAGTTATATTCTTTCTGTATCTGTTTTAAACGGAGATAAACTTTTTTGCAAAGAAACAGATGCGCAGATGAAGCACTCTGAACATGTAATGCCTGTAATTGATAACCTGATAAAACAAGCCGCTCTTAAACCGAAACATTTACAAGGCGTTCTTTGCATGAGCGGGCCTGGCTCTTTTACAGGGCTTAGAATAGGCTACTCAATAACAAAGGGTTTGGCTCTTTCGCTATCTATTCCTTTTGCTGCACTTCCAACGCTTGATTGCGTGGCTTATCGCTTTACAAAGGACAGCGGATGCGATACCCCTATACTGGCAGTTATCGAAGCGCGAAAAAACGCCTGGTTTTATGCTTTTTATCGGGATTCAGTTCGCCTATCTCCCAATAAAGACGGAGATTCAAACCAAATTGAGCATGAGATAACGCAATATAATGGGAATATAATTCTTACAGGGGCAGGCTCTGCCCTTCTATACGATTCTTTTTCGCAGGAAATAAAAGAGAAAGTTACCTTAAAACATGAAAACAAAGGATATTCAAAAGAACTTATTTTAATGGCGCAAAATAAAGATATTCTTAATAATGATTGTAGTAATTATTTGTATTCCGGCCCTGATTATATTTCTTGCAAAGACGGAGTTGATAATATTTATCTCTCGCAGAGACGCAAAGGCGCAGAGGACGCAGAGAAAAAAAAATTATAAATATAAACTCTGCGCTCTTAGCGTCTTTGCGTCTCTGCGAGAGAAAAAAAGATCATTAGCACCTTTAATCCAATTCTGCAAAAGCTTCAGTTAAAAAACTGTTAAGAAATAACATTTTATCCTTACCTTCCCAGCGTTTAATTGTTTGCGGGATACAGTCATCTATCTTACAGCCAAAACGCCGGTAGAACTTTTCTGTATCCGGCCCTTCCTTACAACGAAAGCCCATTAATAGAGTTTCTTTCATTAAAGAATTTCTATCCAATTCTTCACAAGTAAATAATCCCTCATTCCTAATCCCTAATTTTTCATTGGTAAAGCGTTTAGCGCTTCCATTTTTTTCGTTAATAATAGTCCCGGATGCAGTGGGCCCGGCTCCCAGCCAGTTGTCCATTTGCCAATAGCGTATGTTGTGAAGACAGCGGTTTTGAGGAAGGGCAAAATTGGATACTTCGTAGTGTTCAAAACCTGCATGGATTAACGAGTCGCGCCCTGTCAGCCAAAGATTGTCAGAATAATCATTAGCGGGCAAAAAAAGAGTTTTATCATTTATTTTTTTTTCCAAAACAGTGTCCTTTTCTACAGAAAGACTGTAAAGGGAAATATGGACAGGCGAAAAATCCAATACACGTTTAATATCGTCTGTGACGATTTTTTCATTCTGATACGGAAGCCCTGTAATAAGATCTATCGATAGCGTTTTACCTGTTTTGTCTCCAGAAAAATAGTTTGAGGCAAGGGTTAATTGCTTTAGAATTATATCTTTGTTTCCGCCGCGATTTACGGCAAAACGCGAAGGTTCATGAAAAGTCTGCACACCAAGGCTAAGCCTGTTCACTCCCCCATCAATACATTCCCCAAGGAAAACTTCACTTATAGATTCCGGGTTTGCTTCGATGGTAAATTCAACCGGTTTAAAAGAAGGAATGGCCTTTAAAACATCAAACAAAAGCCGGATTTTTTTTCCAAGTACAGAGGGAGTTCCGCCGCCAATGTAAACAGTAGGAATTTCCTTTACATTAAAATAATCTATTTTGTTTTTGATTTCTGTTATCAATACAGAAAGAAAATTATCTATATCGTTGTTTTTTAAAGATTTAGTTGTTACCGAATAAAAATCACAATAATCGCATAGAGTGTTACAAAATGGAATATGTATGTACAGCGAAGCTATCAAAATAATTCGATTTTATTAAATGGCCAAAAACGTAAAACAGCTTTTGCCTTGATCATAGAAGTTGATATTGGCCCCCAGGTCCGCGAATCATTTGTATTGCTGCGGTCATCAGAAATTACAAAACATTCGTTTGGGCCTAAAATTATAGCATCCATGCTGCCGGAAAACGGAACAGAAGAATCCCAAAGGGCAGAAGAATGAGGAATTGCCAGAACATAAGGTTTATCTGATAATTCAAACTCTGTAAGACTAAAAGATTGCCCTGTTTTTACCCTAAAAATATATTCACTCATGGAAACTTCGTCTCCGGGAAGAGCAATTACTCTTTTTATATAGTATTGCCTGGAACCGGAAAAAATACTGACTTTTTGCATTGTAAAAAATCTAACAATTCCATCAGCTATTCGCGATGGTAAACTTTGTTTTATATCTCCACTTTTATCAATTAAAACAATACTGCCGCGTTTGAATGGTAAATTGTTTTCTATGCTGCCTTCTGTGTTTCGGGCACGATAAGGCATCGCAAAGGTAGAAAAAACAATTCTGTCGCCCGGATTAATTCCAGGCTGCATTGCATTGTTATCAATTTTCCAGACAGAAAAGAAAAAAGCGGTAAGACAGTTATACAAAATAAATAACGAAACAAAAAGCAAAGTATATTTTATAATACGATGCCGTTGTTTTTTTTGAGCTGCATAGGAATAATGTGACGATCTGTCAAACATAAAACCCCTAAATAATCCTGCCAATCCGCCTGAATGGCCAATAAATAATCATACCCCTGCCAAGTACCTTAGATACTCTTACAGCTCCAAATTCAGGAGAACGTCCGTCCCTTGAATTTTCACGGTTATCTCCAACCGGGAAAACCCTGCCTTCCGGTACATACCAGCCAAGACGATTTTTTGCCAAAAGAACCGAAAAAACTTCGTTGCCAGGATCTGCTTTTCTCCATGTTTCCAGCCTAACCCCATGATGTGTAAAAAAATCGGGATAAAGCATGTTATGTTGAGCTTCGTTAATTAACTGTTGAGAAGGCATAAATCCCCTGTCCGACCAGCCTGCCGCACGCCCTGCTGCAATCAAAGCAGGATACTGATCCTGGCGCATTAGCCTGTGAATACGATGCTGCCAGCCGCGTGATTCAATGTACTCAATTTCGTCTACCCAGCGATCTTCTCCTGCAAAGGATATCTTCATGTCGCCATTTTCAGTTTTAAAACGATCACCTGCAGTTCCAATTGCACGTTTTATCAGAAAATGAACTTTTGGGTCTCCGCTATCGTCCCTGTCAATATCCACAAGCGAAAGCGTCAGCATATAAATAACTCTTTGAAGAATGTCAAATGCAGTCCCGCGTGAAATGTAAGAAGGGTTTTCGAAGATAATAATATCGTTTCTTTTTGGCTGGGCAAAACCGGGCAGTTTAAAGAAACCAGGCAGTAATTCAGGCCCGTATGCAATTTTATTCACAAAAACATGGTCGCCTACGCCAAGCGTTTCTACCATGGAACCAGAAGGGATGCGGTAGGCCTGTACAAGGTATTGATTAAGCAGTAAAACCATACAAGCCGCCCATAAAAAGGCTTCAATCCAGTCCAATACTACATTTTTTGTTTTTCGTTTTTCTTTTTTAATGCGGCGCTTTTTTGCCCTGTGTGTAAGGCATTTTTCGGTTATTAATTGAATCCTGTCAAAAAAATCCATTAATATATATTAACATACTGTTTGCCTGCTAATCAAGTATAATAATATAGCTTTACTAATAACCCAATTAGATATACAATAAACTTAGGAGGCTCGCCTTGATAAAACCAATAGCCAAAGTAATTCTTGCCTTTAACGGCAATGCAAAAAAATCGCAAATAGCGGCAGGTTTTGCCTGGGGCATTCTTTTAGGATTGATTCCAACAGGCAATTTTTTCTTTATCATTTTGTTTTTGGTTTCTTTCTTTTTTAGACATAACCACTGGACAAAGATATTTGCCATAACCATATTAAAACTTCTTTCCCCATTGTTAATTTACGGAATAGATGGTTTTGGCGGACTTATACTTCATATTAAAGTTTTAGAACCTTTTTTTACAACTTTATATAATATGCCATTTATTCCCTTTACCGGTTTTAACAATACATTGGTTGCAGGAGGGCTTGTTTTAGGAGTTATTCTTTTTGTTCCTTCATTTTTTCTTTTCTGGTGGCTTGTTACTCTTTACCGGAACCATTTGGCGGAAAAAATAAGAAATTCCAAAACTCTGCAAAGCATTGCTAAATCTCCTTTATTAAAGTTTATCGGCAAAGCTTTTCAAAATTCGTAAAACAGGAGTAAAAATTATGCAAGAAGAAAAAAAAGTTAAAAGAGTAAAACCTGTTAAGATTCCAAGTACATTTAAAAAGCCAATAAAAAAGAAAACTTTTGAGCGAAATTTTGCCAAATTTATCGAACATCCCGTAGATAAAAAGTTTTTTGTTTCCAGCTTTGAACTTAAAAATATAACAGTAAAAAAGAAAAGTATAGATTGTTATGTTATCTGTGATGGTATAACAAAAGAAAATGCGAAAAAATTAAAAAGTTTATTAAAAGTAATTAAACAAAATAGAAAAGGCCCAATTAATTATATTCCTTTAACTTTTGCTTCCATTTTGATTTCTGCCATTGTTATTTTCTTTTTGGTTTTTGCCAATCCTTTATTGGGAAGAGCGCTGGAAAAAGGACTTGAAGCTGTTTTTGAAGCAAAGGCAGATGTCGAAAATTTCCGCCTAAGTTTAATAAAATTTGAAATTTCAATGTCGAGCATTACAGTTGCAAACCGCGAAAGGCCAATGACAAACCTTTTTCAGATGGGCGAAACAACGATCCGCCTTAGACCCGAAGCAGTATTACGCGGCAAAGTATACATTGATGATATCATCGTGCCGGATATCCGGTTTGGAACACCCCGTACAGTTTCTGGTTCAATTGGTCCTTTAAGGGAACGTCCTGCAAAACAGCCGCTTGAATTTCCCCCCCTTGTTGATTTAAAAAACTTTGATGCTATGGCCTTGTTAAATCAGGAATACGACAAGTTAAATACGCCAAAACTATTGGATGAAATAACCGAAGCCTACAGCGAAATTTTATTAAAATGGCAGGAACAAATTGAAACAACAAAACAGCAAACAGAAGAACTGCGCTCTGCCGCCGCACCTTTGCAAAGTTTAAATATCAACAATTTTAATATCCGTGATCCGCAGACAATTAATACAGTAAGAGCAGCAATTACAGATATCAACAACATGGTTTCCACTGCTCAAACTGCTGCCTCTCATGCTGGAACTTTAATCAGCGGCGTGGAAGATGACATTGCTCTGGCAAGGCTTCTTGAATCAAATGCACGTAATGCAATTACCGATGATTTAAACTTTTTTAGATCGTTTATCGATTTAAACAGCGGAACAGCCTACTCTTTACTGGAATCGGTCATTATGGACATGCTTACCGACACTGCCAGCGAGTATATCGAGTATGGTTTAATTGCCGTAGAAGCGCTGCAAAAAATAAAGGAAGTAACAAGTTCCGGCGCTGAAAAGCCGGAAAAAGAGCCTGAATTCAGAGGCAGAGATATTCATTACCGGGCTATTGCATTCCCTGCATTTTATTTAGGACAGCTCTCTACAAACATTACTTCCAATACATGGAGAGGATCTTTTGATCTTCGTAATATAAGCACACATCCCAATTTTACAGAACATTCTCCTGATTCAAACAGGCCTGTAAGCCTTATATTAAATTTTAATGAAATCATAAATGATCAGCGCAACGCTTCTTTAAACGGCAGAGCCGATTTTAGAGCCGGCGCTCAACAGCGTTTTAATACAGACTTAAACGCAAACAACTTGCCTTTTAAAATGGAGGGGCAGCTTGGCAATATAGGAATAAACGGTTTTACCGGCGATTCGAATATTTTATTAAACATTACAGGACTTCCTAACGGCACTCTTTCTGCCACAGCAAATTTAATACTAAACAATAGCGCTATTATAAATCCTTTTGGAACTATTGCAGATGCGCTTGATGCTGCCATCCAGCAGGCGGAAAATGTAAATATTCGAATACGATATACCTTCAATGCAGATCGATCAGATAGTTTTAGCCTTACATCAAATATCGATGATCTTTTTGCCCAGGCAATACGGGATATAACCGGACAATATGCAGCAAGAGCAATGCAGGAAATTGAACGTGCCTTACGTTCAAAATTGGATGAATTCCTTGATAACAGCAATTACAGAAACGAAATTGATCAGCTCTTGAATGTTCTAAAAGGCGACAGAGAGTTTATTGATCAGATGAGGGGCGATCTTGGCAGCAAAGCAAATGAATTTGAACAGTCATTACGTTCAATGACAGGTATGCTCGAAGATACAGCACGTCAATACGTTGACGATGCCGCCCGGTTAGCCGAAGATACGGCACGTCAGGCAATAGAAGAAGCGGAAAGACTAACACAAGCGGCAATAAGCGAAGCGGAAAGGCTGGCGCAGGCTGCAAGGGATGAAGCTGAAAGGCTGGCGCAGGCTGCGCAAGAAGAAGCTGAACGGGCGGCGGAGCAGGCATTAAGGGACGCGCTTCAGGGGAATGTGCCTGCGATACAACCTCCGGCCATAAATCTGCCGCGGATCCCTGGAAGATAAATTGTTGGATTATAAATGTTAGGAGTTGGTATGTTCCGTTATTCAGTTGTTTTTTTGGTAATCCTTGTTATGCCAACAAATATTTTCGCTCAGCAGGGAGCTTCTGTAGTCCGCGATTATGTAGGATTAATTAATCAAAGCTATCATCCAAGTATTGTATCTTATTTTGAAAAACTTAAAGATGAACTTGCAAAACAGGGACAAACAGCGGCAGTGCGAAACCTGGATATCTTTTTAAGCGGAGCATTTGGTTCAGGTTTTCTTTACACTGATGCAAACAGAAACTTTTATGTTATCACAAATAATCATGTAGTAGCTCAAGCCTACTCTCTTTCCATTACATTTGAAAGAACAGACGGAACAAAAACCATAATTGATAATCTTAAAATTATTGCAACAGATGTAGAAAATGATCTGGCAATTCTTGCATTACCCAATGATGCAAGACCTCTTGTAAATCAGGGACTTGCTTTTTTAACACGTCAAATCGAAGAAGGCGAAGAAGTTTTTTCTGCTGGTTTTCCCGGTTTGGGTATAACTCCAATCTGGCAATTCGGAAGCGGCAGGGTTTCAAACGCCAATGTTAGATTTCCGCGAAGCCTTACAGACGAAACTCTTTTGGGGCCTTTTATTCAGCACACTGCTCAGGTAGACAGCGGCAATTCAGGCGGGCCTCTTTTGGTTTCCCAGACGAATGTTCCATCCGGGTTTGCTGTAGCCGGCATCAATACATTAACCGGTGTCAGAAGACAAGCTGCAAATTACTCAATTCCACTAAATACAGTTAGACCATTTATCGAGAACGCATTAAATCCAAGACCGGAAACCTTTAGAACGGCTCTGGATGAACGCCTTGCCGGATTCCTTGAAGGAATTAACGGAAAAACTTCTGTTTACCAGCATGTGGCCGAATTTTTATCTGCTGTCTGCATTGGCGAAAATGCGGAGTACGCCTTTGAAGAAATGCTTAAAAATGCCGGCAGGGACGTTATCCGCTCCTTTTTCCAGAAAGGCGAAGACAGTGTAGTGGGAGCAATGAGCATCGCCATAGCCTGGACAATCGAAAATAGTTTACGGACAAGAGGAGTTATAAACGCTTCGATAAAAGAAGTTACAGGCGGCGGCGAAGAATACAATGTTGTTTTTTCGATTAACAACAGGGATGTCAATTCTATATGGATTCGTGAATACGGCAACTGGCGTATAAAAACATTTGGTACAGTAGCTGTAGGAGATCAGTCCCTGATCACCCGCAGACAGGAACGAAGAGATATCGAAGCAAGAATGAGAGACAGTATTTTTAGAATAGAAGCAGGCGGCGCATCACTTTTTAAAAAAGCTCCATTTGCATTGTATTCTTCTATCAACTTTAATCGTTTAGGCTTTAATTTATACTATGTAGATTCAGATTTCTGGTGTGTGGGCGGTTATTACAGCAATTATTACCCATTTGTAATAGGAAGCATTGGTTTTATGCCCTATTCCAGGTTTGGTATTGCATACAGTAAAGACAAGGAATATGAAATCATTAAAGAAGAAGAATGGAAAGACCTTGGCGGCCCCCTTCCTGTTTCTTTTATACTGCAATTTGGATTAAATGTAACCCCTTTTAAAGTTCCCGGATTATTTACGGGTGTAGGCTTCCAATATAACCTTATTAATTTACATGTTTTTGCCAGCGATGATTTTAAAAATCCAATGAAGGGCGGGCTTTCGTTTATGATAGGTTATTCTTTATAACAAAAACCTAAGAGGCAAATTATGAAAATTAAATATTTTTTGTTGTGTGCATTTAGCTTATTCTTGTTTTTTTCCTGTAAAAGTTCTTTGCCGCAAATTCAGGAAACTGCTGCTGTTGTTGATACAACTGCAGTTGACAGGGAAATTGCTCCTCCAGACATCGTAACACTTAACGAACTTGAAATAGCGGTTGCCAGAGCAAGATATTCCAGAGAGAATGCAATGACTATTGATTCACCTTCCATTTTTCCAATGGATTGGCAGTCTGCGAATTTGTTATTTACCCTTGCAGAACGGCAAATAAGAACAACTACCCTTAGAGAGACACAGGAATCCATAGCCCGCTACAATGCAACAGCGGATGTATTTGAAGCTTTGCACGACAAGGTTCAAATTACCCTGTCTTTGGAAACCAGGCTGGCAGAAGTCTGGAACATCGCAGACTGGTTTCCCGTCGATGAGATCGACGCTATTTCGGCTATCGCTAATGCCAGTTTAGCCGAAGCCGCACCCCATGTAATTGAGC
This sequence comes from Treponema sp., assembly GCA_031281025.1. Lineage (GTDB taxonomy): Bacteria > Spirochaetota > Spirochaetia > Treponematales > Breznakiellaceae > WQXQ01. The sequence continues at coordinate 16,441 of JAITFY010000156.1, forward strand.
CGGCAGTCTTTGTAACGCAAACACCCATTGTGGTGACAACGCCGGTAGTAATAGAGCCCACTCCTACACCAACTCCAACTCCTGTGGTGGTAACAACGCCGGTGGTAATAGAGCCCACTCCCACACCTACTCCTACTCCAACACCAACACCAACTCCAACTCCTGTGGCCGTAACAACACCGGTAG
>JAITFY010000022.1 GCA_031281025.1 Treponema sp.
CAAGAGAGCGGGAATTCGCCAAAGCCAAAGTGCGCGCCTCCTCCAGATTAATGGTTTGTGAAGATAAACCAGATATTGATAACATAGCAAAGCATATAACTACAAGTATTTTTTTCATACAAATTTCACTCATATCGTAGCGCATCTATCGGGTATAGCTTTGCTGCTTTTTGCGCGGGGTAAAAGCCAAAAACTATCCCTACAAGAGCGGCAAACAGGGTTGCTATGATAATTACAAACGGGTTTATCGCTGTGGGTATACCCATAGTCAGCAAAATTCTACATACAAGAAAGGCAAAACCTATTCCTAAAACTCCGCCCATAATACTAAGAATAACCGACTCTGTCAAAAATTGTAAAAGTATATCTATTTTTCTCCCCCCTACAGCCATCCTGATTCCAATCTCGCGGGTACGTTCTGTAACCGAGACCAGCATAATGTTCATGATGCCGATGCCGCCAACAAGAAGAGAAACCCCTGCAATCGCTGCCAAAAGTGTTGTAAGTATTCTGGATGTTGCAGATGCCATGTCGATCATATCCGCCTGGTTCATTATTTCAAAATCAGGATTTGCCCCCTGGGGAATGTTACGGGATTCACGCAGGATGAGATCTGCTTCGATTTGTGCGGATTCCATAAAATTTTTATTGACTACGCTCATTATTATTTGGTTTATGTTTCGAGCGCTTGAAAGACGTGTAATTGCTGTATCCAATGGAATCATAACGACATTATCAAGGTCATCGCCGCCTAAACTTGCACCTTTGCTTTCCAAAAAACCAATTACAGTAAAATAATTGTTTTCTATTCTTATTTGTTCTCCAACTGCATAAGCCGCCTCTCCAAATAAATCTGCTGCTGTAGTGCGGCCAAGAACTGCTACCCTGTTCCGCAGCCACATATCTTCATCATCAAACAAATAACCTCTTTCTATTTTCCAGTTACGCGCTATAAAAAATTCAGGTTCTACTCCCTGCAAAGATACTTGCGAATTCCCCTGACTGCTAAATACATTCGATCTTGACATTGCAATCCCCGAAATTGCGGCAATAAAACTGGATTCATCACGGAGCTTTTGAATATCCCTTTTGGAAAAGGCATTCGTGCGCATCCAGACCTGCTGCCCGCTGCGGCTGGTTTGCCTGCGCGGCACAACCTGCAGCAAATTGGTTCCCATAGCGGTAATTCGCGCCTCAATCTCCCGCTGAGAGCCTTCGCCAAGCGCAACCATGATAATTACAGAGCCAACCCCAATTATAACACCCAATGAAGTAAGCAGGCTTCGCATCCGGTTTCGCATAATGGAGCGGATACAGGTGTGCAAGAGCTGCAGGATGTTCATATTTCCTCCGACAACAGGGTGTTTTCCTTTTTCCACCTGGCAAGGTCTTCCAGCGCATTACGCCTGTCTAACACCTGTATGTCCGAAACCAACAGGCCGTCACGCAGAGTGATGATCCTCTTTGAGTAAACGGCAAGTTCCGGTTCGTGAGTTACCATCACAATGGTTTTTCCTCTGTCGTTTAATTGCTGAAAGAGCCCCATGATTTCCAAAGACATGCCTGTATCAAGATTGCCGGTTGGCTCATCCGCCAGAATAAAGGCAGGATCGTTAACCATTGCACGCGCTATGGCAACACGCTGTTGCTGCCCTCCGGAAAGCTCAGAAGGAAAGTGATCCATTCGTTCATCTAGCCCTACTTCGCGTAAAGCAGCCACTGCCTTTTCTTTGCGGAAAGCAGAAGACCATTTCCCACTGGCGGCGGAATCGCCTTTTTCGCGGCGGCGGTAAAAAAGCGGAAGTTCTACGTTTTCCAAAGCGGTGGTTCTGGCAAGCAAATTAAAAGACTGAAAAACAAAACCAATTTTCCGGTTTCTGATATATGCGAATGTATTGGAAGACGATGTAGAAGTTTCGATTCCGTCAAGAGTGTAAGTTCCGCTTGATGGTTTATCCAGACAGCCCAGTATATTCATCATGGTAGATTTACCAGAGCCAGAGGGCCCCATAACGGAAACAAACTCGCCCACTTCGGCGGAAAAATCAACCCCGCGAAGAGCGCGGACTATTACAGCTTTTTCTTTTCCCTTTGATTTAGACGATTTCCCTTCCATACGGTATTCACGCTTGATCCCCCTAAGTTCGATAACAGACACTAAAGCCTCTCCCTAAGGATCATCTGCTGCCCTTCAAAATCATCATCCAGAAAAACACGAGTAGAAAGGCCGTCACTAATGCCTGTGCGTACCTGCATTACTTCTAACCTGTTATCACTATTGATAAACCATAATGTACGCATAACAACAGGCTGCGCACTGCGCTGCGATGATTGACCGCCCGAACCCCTGCCTCCGCCGCCGCCTCCACCCCCGCCCATCATCATCCTTTGACTTTGAGTATTTTGGTTTCCCATCATCAAAGTGGTAATGTTTGGGGTATTTTGAGACTGCCTGGATGCAGATTGCTGCCTCGTCCTTGCTTCGACAGCTGCCTGCCTTTGTTCATCTGTCATGTGTACAAGGCTGGCATTAAAAACCATATCGGAAACCAACTCCGGGCTTAAACTTGTCGGCTGATACCGCAAAGCAGCATTGGAAATCATCAAGATATTTTCGTTTCGCTCAACGATAAAATCTACAGCGCAGGTCATGCCCGGAAGAAGAGAACCGTCATGATTTTCCACATTGATAATTACCGTATATGAGACAACATTATTTGATACAACAGGAACCATGCGCACATTATCAACAACACCGGAAAATCTGCGGCCAGGAAGACTTTCCAGCGAAAAACGCACTTCCTGCCCCCGGTGTATGGAAGCAATATCAAGTTCGCCAACTGTCGCTTCTATCTGCATTTCCCGCAGATTTTCGGCAATTGTAAATATGCTTCTGGAATTACTGTTGGAAGAATCTACCACTGTATCTCCAACATTGATATTGCGATCAAGCACAATTCCATCAATAGGAGAAGTTATGAATGCATATTGATTTATCTCTGTTTCGATGACACGCAGGTTTGCCTCGGCTACTGCCATGTCCGCCCTTTGATTGTCCAGCGTAGTCCTGCTTGTCCTAAGTTCAAATTCGGAAATAAGGCCTCTTTGGGCAAGGGCTTCCTGATTACGGAAATTGATTAACTGAAGCTCATAATTGGCCCGTGCTTTTTGAACAGATGCCTGCTGCTGATCCCTTTGGAGCCGCAGCATATCAGTATTAAGTCTTGCCAGAATATTCCCTGTTTTAACTTCGTCATTGTAATCGACATAAACCGCTTCTACCTTACCGCTCATGCGGGGTAAAATATTCACAGTAGCAACAGGGTTTATCGTCCCGCTTGATGAAACAGTACGTTCCAGCGTGCCGCGCCGTACTGCGGCAAAATCATAAGAAGCGGATGCGGTACTGTTTGCAGAACAAGCTATACAAAGAGCAAAGAGCAAAGAGCAAAGAGCAAATAACCTTATTTGATATTTTTTCATTTTTTTAGAATACCTTTATTTATAATAACAACTTTCATTGGAAAAAGTTCCATATTTACAACATCCGTGAACAATTTGGAGTTGCGTTAAGGCAGGAAATGGCGGGATAACTTGCCATACCCATAAAACTACAGGTATGGCAATGCAGTTTATTCGGCTGGGATTTCGTCACCTTCGACGACTGCTTCAAGATCCTCTACAACAGTCTCGGCAACAACGGGTTCTGCTGCTGCGGGCGCTGAACCACAAGCACCCATCAGAAGCACCAATGCACAAATAATTGCAAAAAAAATCGACATCTTCATATTTTCCTCCTTACTAAAAAATAAATCGAAGATGAAAACATTATACACCAGTAGTATTTTATTTACAAGCCTTCCAATGCAAATATATTGAATATTAAACAGTATTATGTTAGCCTGATATTCATGAAAAATAGAAATAAAACAGTTTTTTTGCTTTTGGTAATGTTTCTGGTTTTAACAGGACATTATGTTTATTCGCAAAATTCGCCTTTTGGCGCAGACGCGGTTCCCGATTTATACAGTGCATCCCTTGCTGGAGCGGGAAGTTTTACGACTTCTACAGGCGGAGCGCCCGCAAGCGCAATTAATCCGGCTCAGGGCGGAGATGCCCACAGAATGATTTTTGACGTAAGTTATCTGGCAATAAGCCCCATACTTAAAGGCGAAGAAGACGGCGGACGTATGTCTTCGTTATCTCTCGGAGCGCTTTTTCCGACAAAATACGGAGTATTTGGCGGTTCTTTAAGATATATCGGCGGCCTTAAAGATAATCGCTTTAATTATTTTCCAATTTATTCAACCTTTGGAGGCAACTTTTTTGCAGCAAAGGAAGTATATCCGGGGATGTCTGTAGGCGCCGGTCTCAATTTTGGGATAGGTAATAATGATTACTCAACCTTATCAGCCGACTTGGGTTTTAGATACAATACCGGCAGTTTTGCCTTCCTGGAAAACTTTACTTTGGCTTTTGTTTTACGGGGTCTTGGTGTAAACTACTTCCCTACGCATCTAACTCCTATGGGCGGCGTTTCATTCGATTTACTGCGCGTCGAAGGCGCAGACGGCAGTAAAGACCCTCTTGTTTTGAATGCCTCCGCCGATATCGGCTTTCCTTCGGCTTTCTGGTGGAATAATAGTACCAGCATGATCTTTAAATTTGGACTAAACCTAACCATAGCGGAAATTGTTACAATTTCTACCGCATGGCCTGGCGGTTCGGGGTTCAATACACGTGAACTAACCAATGGAGCGGCATTTCCCGCTATACCTTCTGTTGGCCTTAGCGTAAATATTCAGCTGCCCTCTGGCGGCGAAAACATCGTGGGCGGAAGGCTGCCCTCAGACGGAGATTTAACTATCAGTACAGCATTTAAGCCTTTATACGAAGGTGTTACTGCGGTAGGAGGGGGTTTGAGCTGGTATGTCGGCATCAAAGACAATGATCCTCCGGTAATCAAGGTGGATATCCAGGAGATTCCGCATTTTTCACCTAATAACGACGGTAAAAGCGATACTCTGGAAATTCCAATCAGCATCACCGATCAAGGTTTTATCACAAGCTGGATGATGGAAATAAAAGATGAAGAAGGAAATATCGTCCGCATTATAGAAAACAAAGAACAGCGTTTTGAAAGTTTTAATTTTAAGGATTTTTTCAGACGTATTTTTTCTGTAAAAAAACATATTGATGTTCCAGACATCCTAATTTGGAACGGGCTTAAAAACACAGGAGAATTAGCGCCGGAAGGCAGATACTTTTTCACGATCACTGCAACTGATGATTCTGACAATACGGCAGTAACTGAAGTTTTTGAAACTGTATTAAGAATTACACCTCCTGTAATCAACGTAAACGATATACCTGCCGCACAAAGGATATTTGACCCTACAGGCGAAGGCGGAAGACCCACAATTACGTTTAATTCCAGCGGCTCAAACGAAGAAGCCTGGGAAAGCGGGATGTACAATGTATCCGGCGAAAGAGTGCGCACGTTTGAAGTTATGAGCGGACAACCGCGCTCTGTTGTTTGGGACGGCAGAGACGACTCTGGAAACATCGCTCCTGACGGCGTTTACAGTTTCCGCATAGGCGCAACTTGCAGGGCGCAAACTTCTGCAAGCGCAGAAATGACCAACATTATTCTGGACTCAAGAAAAGCCGATGTCTTTCTTACAGCTTCAGTATCTGGAATAAAACCTGCCCAAAATCAAACTTCCAATCTTGTTGATTTTTCCATCCGGCTTTTGTTACAGGACGGTATCGACAACTGGAAGCTTGAACTTATAGACGAGACCGGCGAAGTACAGCGTACATTCTCGGGCGGGGCAACTGTTCCCGCAAACATTGGCTGGAACGGTCTTACCCAACAAGGTGAAATCCGCGAAGGCGTATACACCCCTCAATTAACCGTAACTTACACTCGCGGGGATGTGATCTCAGCCGCAGCCACAACAGTTATAGTTGACGTATCAGGGCCTGTACTGACCGTCGTAACCACTCCCGAATATTTTAGCCCCGATAACGATGGTTTTAATGATGAGCTTTTTATCCATCTTACGGCAGTTGATGCTTCGCCAATCGCCAACTGGGTTTTTGAAATCCGCTCTCCAGAGCCGCCTTTTCCGGTATTCCGCCGCATTGAAGGGCGCGGAAACCCCGCCAGCCGGATAGTTTGGGATGGTAAAAGCGACTGGGGAGAACTGGTTCAATCGGCCACCTATTATCCATATACATTTTCGGCAACTGATATACTTGGAAATTCTTCCTCTATTGACGGCAGAATTGGCGTTGACGTTTTGGTTATCCGCGACGGAGACCGTCTCAAGATACAGATACCAACAATTATTTTCAGGCCCAATTATGCGGACTTTGTAGGTTTAGACAGAGAAGTAATAGAAAACAATGAACGTGTTTTAAGACGTGTTGCACAGATACTCAACCAGTTCCGCGAATACAGGGTACACGTAGAAGGCCATGCCAATCCGCTCAGCCCGCCAGGTCCTGAACGGGATCGCGGCGAACCAGAGCTAAGACGAATAAGCGAAGCAAGGGCAAGGGCAATTGTTGACATACTGGTTAGATACGGTGTATCACGTAACAGATTGACATCTTCCGGAGCAGGCTCTTCCAATGTAATTGCAGAATACGAAGACCGCGACAACTGGTGGAAAAACCGCCGTGTGGAATTTTTCCTGATTAGATAATTGAGATACACGTTATTGTATAAAGTTTTTAGAAATGTTAGTATAAGGTATATTTTTTCGGAGGAACTATATGAAAAAAACAATTAGAATCTTACTGGCGTTGGCGCTGGTATTTTCTCTGGCTGCTTGTTCAGGGAAAAAAGAAGACGAGCTTTCGATAGGCGCAACACCTGTACCACATGCGCAATTACTCGAATTAATCAAAGATGATCTTTCTGCTGCAGGTATCACTTTAAAAATAGTTGAGTTTACAGACTATGTGCAGCCAAACATGGCAGTAATTGCCGGGGATTTGGACGCTAATTTTTTCCAGCATATTCCATACATGGAAACCAATCCCGAATGGTCAGAGGCGCTGGTTTCGGCTTTTGGCGTACATATAGAACCTTTTGGGCTTTATTCACTTAGACACAACGATATAGCCAGTTTGCCAAACGGCGCTTCAATTGCCATTCCCAACGATCCGTCCAACGGAGGCAGAGCGCTTTTATTGCTTCAGGCTAATGGTCTTATCACTTTAAGGGAAGATGCAGGTCTTAGAGCAACACCGCGGGACATTGTAGATAACCCCAGGAATTTCCGTTTTCAGGAACTTGAAGCAGCCCAGCTTCCACGTTCACTGGAAGATGTTGACGCTGCCACAATTAATGGTAACTTTGCGCTTCAGGCAGGGTTTAATCCGTTAAATGACTCTCTAATCATCGAAGGTTCGGATTCTCCTTATGTAAATATCGTAGCAGTGCCAAGAGGCAATGAAAATGACGAAAGAATCATAGCATTAAGGAATGCCCTGCTCAGCGATAAAGTAAGGGACCATATTAACAACAACTACGACGGCGGAGTAGCGCCAGTATTTTAAACAGAACTCAAGCAAAACAGAAATGAATGTAATTGGTTTACTTGGGGACCCGTCAGAGGCCAAAAGCACCATGCACACATGGCACTTTTGCCATCTGACACCCCTCAAGCAGACCAGTTCAGACATTCATTTCTGAAGTTACCGAGTTATGTTTCGTTGATAGTATAAGCGTTCGATACTAACCATCCTTGGTTTTCTTTTTGGCTTTTTTTTGTTCCCTTTTTTCTTTTAGGGTTTTTTGGGGCGCTTTTTTTGCATCTTTTTTATGCATTATATGTTCGGCCATAGTTTCCTCCATATCGGGCTTTACATTATTTTAAAAATAATATAATAATTGAGTTATGTCTACTATGGTTTGATGGACAATACAAGGGGGAACTAATGACAATGACAGTATTAGAGGCAGTTACATTTCTTGAAGGGCAATTTTTTACCGGAGAAGAAAAGGCAGAACGGGAAGTAGCATCCGCATGTGGTGCAGATTTAATGAGTGATGTAATGGCATTTGTAAAAGACCGTGTACTACTCCTTACCGGCCTTGTAAACCCGCAGGTAATTCGTACTGCAGAATTATTGGACATTCATGCAATTATTTTTGTACGCGGCAAATCTCCCAGCCGGGATATGATCGAAATGGCCGACGAAGCAGATATTATCCTTGCAGGAACCAAACACCCCATGTTCATTTCCTGCGGAAAACTATACGAAGCAGGACTTAAAACCGGCGGAACACGACAGATTTAGTGAATGAAGTGAATGGAAATAGGGTTGTTTGGTGCCAGGAACGTGTCACAGGCTACAGTTTTTTAATTTCCTCCAAAGAAAGGCCGGTGACTTTTTGAATAAACTCATGTGTTGAGCCTTCAATTAGCAAGTTTCTGGCGATTTTGTATTTTTCCTCAAAACGTCCTTCAGCATGTCCTTCTGTGCGTCCTTCGCTTCTGGCGTAATCTATCTGACCAGTTCTGTCACATTCAGCCATCACATATCTGTAATATGCGCGTAATTCGTCTTCGTCTTTGGTTATATGGGCAAAACGTTCATC
>JAITFY010000053.1 GCA_031281025.1 Treponema sp.
GTACCCAATGTTGCAGTGTAAGGAAAAGAGCCAAAAAACAGGTAATCATTTAAAAACGCTCTTAAATCAGCAGTTTTTTTTCTGGCATTAATTCCTTTAAGAGTTAGATATTCTGCAAAAGACAAAGGCAGCATGTTTATTTCGATGTATCTACCGGAAAGCAAAGTCGCTAATTCTCCGGAAAGCATATAGGCATTAGAGCCTGTAACATACAAATCAACCCTTTTTTTTAAAAAAAGCCCATCAATTGCTTTTTCAAAACCAGCGCACTGCTGCACTTCATCAATAAAAACATAAGTATATTTATTTTTACACAGGCGCTTTTGTATATAAGCATACAAAACCTTGTAATCCAGCAAAGATTCAAATTCGGGATATTCCAGATTGATCGAGATTATCTGATCATCGCCAACGCCGGAAGCCTTGAGCCAATCGATATACTGCAACAAAAGCGTAGATTTCCCACACCGCCTGATTCCAGTGATTACCTTTATAACCTGTTTTTCCCGCCAAGCCGTCAATTCAGCCATATATTCTTTTCGTTGTACCATAAACCAAATTATACACGATTTTCTTAAAATGTCAAGTTATTTCTCTGTAGAGAAAAAACTTCTTAAAATACCAAGTTTTTTCTCTACAGAGAAATAACTTGGAAAAACAAATCAATCAGCATACATTTCTGCAAGAGTCCCCTGTCTTGAATTATCCCCATCCGCACACTACAATAAACCAATGTTACCAATTACTGTAACCGAGCTTACAGAACAGATTCGCAGCTGTCTTGAGGGGTCTTTTTCTGTTGTCTGTGTTGAGGGCGAAATCTCAAATTGCAGGCCGGCAAGTTCGGGGCATCTTTATTTTAGCTTAAAAGATTCCAGCGCAAAAATTGATGCCGTAATGTTTAAAAACAGGCTGCGGACTTTAAATTTTGAACCAAAAGACGGAATGTTATTGCGTGTACGCGGAAGCCTTTCTGTTTATGCGCCAAGGGGAACTTACTCCATCGTATGCGAAGAAATGGAAATTGCAGGACATGGCGAAATTCTTGCGCTGCTGGAAAAAAGAAAACAAAAGCTAAAACAGGAAGGCCTGTTTGATACAGAGCGAAAAAAACCGCTGCCGCGTTTTCCTTTTACTGTTGGAGTTATCAGTTCTCCCACTGGGGCTGCTGTCCGCGATATTCTTAATATTTTGGCGCGGCGCGCTCCAAACCTAAAAGTGATAATCCTGCCCGCTGCAGTACAGGGCGACGATGCAGCCGCGCTTTTAACGGCAAGGATTAGGCAGGCAAACCAATGGCAGCTAACAGATGTATTAATCGTAGGAAGGGGAGGCGGCTCTTTGGAAGATCTGCTGCCGTTCTCCGAAGAAGAAGTTGTCCGCGCAGTAGCGGCATCGGACATTCCAGTGGTAAGCGCAGTGGGGCACGAAATTGACTGGGCTTTGTGCGATTTTGCCGCAGACCTGCGAGCGCCAACACCATCCGCAGCCGCAGAGCTTGTCAGCGAAAACCTTTGCACGCTTACGGACACAATCAATGAGTATGCGGAAATTTTTACTGACGTTATGCGAACACGTCTGGAAAGAGCGCGTTTATTGATAAAACCTTTTGACCCGCAGGATATGGAATACCGTATCCGCACCATTTTACAGCCGCGTCTTATCCGTCTTGATGATGCAAAAGATTCACTAATCACAGCCATGTCAGAAAAGTGTGTTACATTAAAAAACAGGGTAGAACTTACAAGCGCTGTAATAAAAGCCGCAAGCCCGTTATCTGCAATGGAAAAGGGATTTTCCGTTGTAACAGACAATACAGGCAAAGTGGTACTTGACGCTGCAAAAGTAAAAATAGGGCAACAGCTGACTATACGTCCATTAAAGGGAAAAATTACTGCAAAAATCGAGGCTATAATTTAAGGAGAAAAGTATGCCAAAAAAAACAATGCCAGCAAAAAACGCCGGTATGAAAAATTTTGAGGAAAGGCTTGAGCGGCTTGAAACTCTGGGCGAACAGATTCGCAAATCCGATATTCCTCTGGATGAAGCGCTTGCGGCTTTTGAAGAAGGTATACGCCTTGCGCGGGCTTTGGAAAACGATCTGGAAAAAATAGAAAACCGCATCGAAATACTGATGAATTCCACAGAAGCGCCTGCGGACGAATCCCCCGATCTGGAACTCTTTGAGCAATGAACCGGATACAGATTTTAGCGCCAGAGGAAGCTCGACGTATTGCTGCTGGGGAAGTTATCGATAGGCCTGCAGCGTTGGTTCGGGAATTTCTTGATAATGCCATAGATGCCGGCTCTTTTAATATCGATGTCTCAATAGAAGAAGGCGGCAGCAAAAAGGTAGAAGTATCTGATGACGGCGCCGGCATGAACCTGGAAGATTTACAGTTGTGCTGGCTGACTCATGCCACAAGCAAGATACGCGGCCTTGATGATCTTGATACAGCCCTTACACTTGGCTTTAGGGGAGAAGCGTTAGCGGCAGCAGCGGCAGTTGCACGTATCGAGATTATTACAAGCACTGACGGCAGAGAGTCATGGCGCCTTGAAGCCGGCCCCACAGACAGTCATTCAACGAAGTTTGAAATAACAAGGCGGACAAAAGGCACAACTGTAAGAGCGCTTAATGTTTTTGACAGTATCCCTGCCCGCAAACGATTTTTAAAAAGGGAAGGAAGCGAAGCGGTTCTTTGCCGCCAGGTCTTTATCGATAAAGCATGCGCTTTTAACACAATCAATTTCCGGTTTATTCAGGACGGCAAATTAAAAGATTTTTTCCCTGCTGTTTCATCAAAAAAGAAACGTTTTGCCGCAGCATTTTTACAGTCATCCTATGGCAGCGATAACTTCCTGCACGAGATAAATGTTACGGGTGAAAATTTTTCTGCAGAAATTGTAATCGGCGGGCCAGAATTGTATCGAAATGACAGGCGGCAATTATTTGTCTTTGTCAACGGAAGAAGAGTACAGGAATACTTTCTAATTCAGGCTATGGAGTATGGCGCTTCAGGCTGGTTTCCCAATGGCACTCATCCGGTAGGAGCTGTCTTTGTAGAGGTTGATCCATCTTATGCGGATTTTAACATTCATCCAGCAAAACGCGAAGTGCGTTTCCGCGATCAGGGTGTTATTCACTCAGCAGTCTCTGGTGGTGTCAAGAATTTTTTTCATAGTTTGTTTTTAAGAACTTCACACAAAGATGCAGAGACGAAGGAATACCATTTAAACTCTCGCCAAGACGCAGAGACGCCAAGAACGCAAAGAAATGAATTAAATTTTTCTTATAATAATTATGAAATAAAACAAAACACGAATTTGAATGAGAAGATATCTAACAACAACTTTGCGTCTCTGCGTCTTTGCGAGAAAAATATAGAAAAACCTTTTTATGAAGATATGCGCTACGCAGGTAGAGTTTTTGGACTCTTCATCTTAATCGAATGGGGAAATAAGCTCTACATAATCGATCAGCACGCTGCGCATGAGCGTATTCTTTACGATAAATTTCTTAAAGAGCCGATTCCCAAACAAGAGCTGCTGGCCCCAATACCATTTCTTACGGAAAGCAGCGAGGACGATGCGTATTTGGAATCAAAGAAGGAAGAACTGTCCCAACTTGGTTTGGATATAAAAAAAGATGGGAATGACTGGCTCATTGAAGCACTGCCTGCTGATTGGCGGCTGGGCGATGCGGCAACCGTAAAAGAGATTCTGGAGCTGCGGACAGCAGGAGAAAACATAACGCAACGCTGGGCGGCTACTCTGTGCTGCCATGCAGCAATTAAAGACGGAGATTCCCCCGACGACCAGACTGCCTTTGCTCTTGGGAAAGAAGCGCTGCAACTACCCAATCCACACTGCCCGCACGGACGCCCAATCTGGACAGAGATCAGCAAAGAAGCGCTTTACAAGGCTGTCAGGCGGGAGTAACGCTACAGCTTCACGATTTTTTGCGCGATTAGTTTTCCCAGATAAAAGCGTGTTTCAAGTTCGTCAGGGCTGATACTTAAAAAGGTTTGGAACTCGGCTACAAAAGAATCTGGTAAAACCGGTAATTCGCATACCTGGTTAAAATAAGCGCGATGAGACGGTTCAAAACGTTTGTTAACACAAAAAAGAGTTAGACAGGCATTTTTAATAAATCCTGCGGAAGCAATAAGATAATGAAACTTGTCATCCTGAAAACATGCGGCGCCTAAATCGGACAGGAAATGTTCCATTTTTAATTGAACTGCACTTCGCATTTCCTTCCAGAAATTATTACTGATATTTTTCAACAGTTTTCTTTTTTCGTGTATCCAGTTGGAACGGGAAAAAATTATATCACAATTTGCAAGACGGTAAAAACCATAAGTTCCCGAATCTTTTATAAACCACAATGATTCATGTTTAGTATACGCAATGTTTACAAGTTCATCAATTTTTTCTGTTTTTTTAAATTCAAAACGCACCGGAATATCACCGATTAAAAAGCGGTCTTTTTCACCCTGTGCGCTTTCAAAAGCAGCAACATCATCACCATAAAGGCGGCACCGCTCATTGGCATCGGGAATGGGAGCAGAATAAAAAACATCAAGGATAAGCGCAAAATACGGGTCAAGTACATCTGCCAATGCTGCTTCGTTTAAGGTTATACATTCAACACCTTCCCATGAGGAAACGATTCCTGTAAAGCGTTCTACTAGTTGTTTGGTCTTATATTTCATGGTGATTCTCCGTATAATATTTTATCATGAGTATTATTAAAGCACAACTCCAATCATATAAAAAACATTTCCTTGTTTTAGCGCCTCATAGGGATGTAAGGGTTAAATTACAAAAGTACAGCGATGCGTTTATCGACAGCGGATTAAAAGGAGTGTACAAATTTCCATTGGTGGCGCCGTTGGCTGTACTTTCAAAACCATTAACAAGCGAGGAATTAAAACAAATTGCCCATTCTTTAAGGGAAATCGTTGGAAAGAGCAAAATAAATGCGGTTGATGCAACTACAGCCGATTTTCCGGCAGATTCACAAGAATTAAGGCTTTTAGGGCACTGTCTTGATTTGAATATCCCTATCAATGTATTTGAAAGCATAAAAAAACAGGTAAAAAGCTTCTTTTCTCCGTTAATAATCGGCAGTTTTCTGATACCGGAAGCTGATAGGGATACTATAAAAAAATTCTCACATAGAAAAGAAGAATTATCTTTTCGCGCTGCCGCTGTTGCAAATATGTCATGGCAGCAAGTTCAACAGGACAGCGAAATTGTATATAGATGGGAAATAGGAAAACTTTGCTGGCTGCCCCGTATTGCGGAAAAAAAGGGCTTTACAAAATCAAAAATTATGTAATAATTAAAAATGATGAAAATAAAAGGGAAAATGCGTCATAGTTTTATTTACAGGTTTGGGAGGGTTCTTTGTTTACCTTTTTTAGTCCGTAAATTTAATTTAAAGTACGATAAAATAAAAGTTCCACATACACCATACATAGTCGTAGCAAATCATCTTACAAACTGGGATCCGCTTCTTATCGGAATGTCTTTTAAAAAAAGCATGTATTATGTCGCATCTGATCATATTTTACGGATGGGATTTAAAGGCAAGCTTCTTAGGTTTGCGGTTTCACCTATTGCACGTGTCAAAACAGCGCAGGAAACTCAAACTGTCATTACCATTTTCCGGCGGTTAAAAGAAAAATGCAATGTATGTATTTTCGCGGAAGGCACCACCTCGTTTGACGGAGAAACAGGCGAAATACCTTTATCAATTGGCAAGTTGATAAAACGGGCGGGAGTAGCGCTTGTAACATACCGCTTTACCGGTGCATATTTTTCGCATCCCAGATGGACGCGTTTTACTCATAAAGGAAAAATGGAAGGGCGCCTTGTACAAGTATACAGCCCGGAAAAAATCGCCTCCATGTCCGAAGAGGAAATTTATCAGGTAATAAAAAACGACATTTATGTAAATGCGTATGATGACCAGAAAAAAGAAAAGATAGCCTTTCGCGGGAAAAACCCGGCGGAATATCTTGAAACGGTTTTGTACTGCTGCCCAAAATGCAAACAATTTGGAACATTAACAAGCTCTAATGATTTGCTTTTCTGCACATGTGGTTTTAAAGTGCGGTACAATGAATACTGCTATTTTGAATCACCAAATAACAAAGAGGGCCCCCCTTTTGAAACAATCATGGATTGGGTAAAATGGGAAAGAGAAGAAATTGACAAGCTTGAAGCGGCGTTAGCAGCTAATGATGCTGACAACAACACTGTAATTTTTACCGACATTAATCAGCAGCTATTTGAAACAGCAAGAGCAAGCCACAATACGCTGATTGCAGAAGGAAATCTCATTATGTACAAAGACAGATTATCTGTTAATGGAACAGATATCCTGTTTAATGAAATTATAGAAATGGGTATTATTACCATGAAAACCATTGTTTTTGCAACCAAAGATAAAATTTACGAGATACACAGTAAACATCCCAGAAGCGCGTTGAAGTACTGGGATATGTTTAAAAAAATAAAACAAAAAACAGGGGGAAATTAATTATGATGGGGAGTACTTTATTCGGAGGCTTATTTGGAAGCCATTCATTCGAAGGAGTTATTACAGTATGCGCGGTTTGTGTGTTTATGTTATTGGCAAACATTATTCGCCGCAAGATACCATTCTTTAGGCGTTTATTGATGCCGACAGCTGTTATTGCAGGTTTGCTGGGGCTTGTTGTCAAAGAAATTATTCAGGCAGTTTGGGGTTTCAATATGTTCAACGAACTCACACTTGGCGCGCTTATTTACCATTTACTGCCGGTTGGATTTATTGCATTGTGCCTGCGGGAAAGGGACAATTATTCCAAAGAATTCGACAGTGGCAGAATGAAAATGGAGCGGGTTGCTGCGTCAAAATCAGGAAGTATCGTTATTAGCTATTACCTTATACAGGGACTTATCGGTATTGGCGTAACAGTTATTTTAGGAATTTTATTCATTCCACAGCTGAATCAAGCAACAGGTATTATGCTGGCTCTTGGTTATGGTCAGGGCCCGCAGCAGGCAAATGCCACCGGTCTTATCTGGGATTTGGCAGGACACATGGAACACTGGGGGCCTATGGCTGCCAGAAATTTCGGGCTTACTATAGCGGCAATGGGATTCCTTTGGGCGTCAATACCAGGCATAATTCTGGTTAACTGGGTTGCAAGGAAAAAGGGAATTACCAGAAAAAGAGATGAGTTTCAAAAAGCAGGCGACTTTCCCGCCAGCAACATTGAAGACCCGGATGAAGTTCCGCTTTCCGAATCCATCGATAAGTTCACCTTGCAGGTGTGTATGGTTGGCGGAGTATACATAATTACGATAGGGTTAATTTATGGAATTGAACAACTATTCCTTCTTTCCGGCCAAAAATTTCTTATAGACCTTATTACGGTATTTTGGGGTTTTGCATTTATGCTTGCGGCAGGTGTCGCTCTTTTAGTTAAAGCAATTTTACGCCGCCTGGTAAAAAATGGGATCATGCACAGAAAATATCCCAACAAATATATGATGAACCGTATCAGCGGCGTTTCATTTGACCTTGCAATCACTGCTGCCTTATTTTTGGTGTCTGTTACCACATTGGGTTCCCTTTGGATACCTATTATTACAATGACCACCATTGGCGGAATTGCATCAGCTCTTTTTATCTACCTTATATGTCCTGTTATTTTTAAAGGCTATAAAGATGAAGCGTTTTTGGCATTTTATGGTATGTCAGTAGGTACTATTGCGAACGGCATGATTCTAACCAGAGAAATTGATCCTGATTTTTCAACACCGGCAGCAGACGATTTAGTATTGGGTTCGTCCGCTGCAATCATTCTGGGATTTCCACTGTTGCTGCTTATCGCTCAAGCGCCAAGGCCAGGAAATTTATGGTGGGTAACGCTTTTTATTTTTATCTACCTTCTGGTTTTGATTACTTATCTGTTAAAGGATGTGATATTTAAACGGAAAAAAGATAAAAAGAAACAAACAGCAGAGGCGGGTTAGATATACAAATACGCTTCAATACTCTGCTGTTTGGCGGAGTATTGAAGCGTATTGATAAAAGGTTTAATACCCATATACTCTTTCAGAATCTTCGATATTTAATGCTGTGTTCCGTAAATGATATCCACAAACCATGTACTTCATTACATTCTTAAGCTTTGGAAAATCAACATCATATACACCTTCTTCTGTATAAATGGTCAATTTATACATCTTTTGAATAGCCATATCTTTAATTTTTTCAACTGGAAAATCCTGGCCGCATACTGTAATTTTATCTCCATACAAAGAAATTTTCCCTTGACCAACAAATTTTGTCTTTTTTAAACTTACTACAAAATAAAGACGTACATTATCATCAGAAAACAATGGTTTATCAATACATTGTGAATAATCTATAGATTTAATATGTTCTAGTTGTAATTTACTCCATTCCAGTATGGTATCGGGGCATTTTTCGGCCATTTTGATTTTCTCAAAAAAACCGGTACCATTTATAGTTACGCGCATTGTGCAAGAATTACAAAAAAAGTCATTCCCTTTTGATTTTACAGTGTTTATACTGCTGCACTGCGGACAATAGAATATAAATATTTCCAGGTTTTCCGCTTTTTGCCGTCCATGAAAAACAATTTGTTCACGGCGATTCCATTCAAATTCATTAAAAGAAAGTTCTTTTATAATAATTTCATCAAGTTGTTCATGAGTGAGGGTTTTTAACTCTTCTACAGAAATGATTCTTGTTACGCTTCCGGTCATTTTTCCTTTATTTGGTTTTGTTTTCCACCGCGGTTTTGTATTATATCCGCCGCGTAAATTTACAATAATAACAGGTACTCCCAATTTTTGTGATAGTTTTCCAAGCCCTGGTTTTAGAGTACATTCGTCTCCAAAAAAACTCATATTGCCGGAAGCAAACAACCCAACTATACCGCCTCGTTTTATAATAGAAAAAATATGTCTGATTGCAGTAGAATCTGTGCTGCCTTTGGAAAATGGGATTGGGCGGACTAAAAAATTCGTAAGCCAGCCTTTTATTCCACCCCTTTGAATGGAATCGCTTCCAACATAATTGATACCAAACTTAAAACCAATGCCTACGGCAAATACATCAAAACTTGTCTGATGATTAGATAAAATCAAGCAGGGTGCTTTTATACCCTTTGAGGTTTTTTTATCAAACATATAATGATATCTAAGACAGAGAACCGGGAATAACAATATTCTAAGAAAGCCAAAAAACAAACTGCTTGTTTTTGGTATTGGCTTCAGTTTACTCATAATTCATTCTAGCATATTGGGGCTTTAAGAGAATAGCCTCTTGCATTGAACCGTCAGACCTATGGTCTGACGGTTCAATGTTTTTGCAAGAGGCTCGACATGAATGAAAAATATTTTTAGAATATAGAAAGGGAGGAAAAATCAATGATTACCTTTTTGATAAAATCGCTCGTTTTTCTTTGTACTATGTTTCGCAGAAAAAACTACAAAACATCACGTCCGGTTGAAGGTAATTCCGCCGACTTTGCAAAAGGTGAAGCAATTTGGTGGGCATATAAGCATTTTATAAAAGCCATAGAAGAACCGGAACATGGTAAGGGAATTGAGGAGTATTTTTTAAACAATGCGCCGGTTTTTTCCGCTCCGTCTGATTTTAATGTAAAGGATACTGTTACCATAAGTGCAGGCGGCGATATAATGCCTTCCGGGTATATTAATTCTAAAACTGCGGACCATCTGTGGGATGATATCTCGGATTTCTTTTTTTCGGCTGATTTATCCTGCGCCAACCTGGAAGCGCCTGTTAACATTGCCAAACCGCTTGGCCTTCCCGGAAAAAACATCGTAAAACCTCCTGCCATGAATATTTCCGAAGAAATTTTTGACATTTGTTGGCGCGGCGGCAAAGGTATCACTTTTTATTCAACAGCCAACAATCATTCCATGGATCAAGGTGAGGAAGGGCTTATCAAAACATTGGATTTTCTTGATAACAAAAAGGTGTCTTATGTTGGAACAGCCAGAACACCGGAAGAACAGGATGATATTCCTGTCCTTACATTTGGAAATTTGCGAGTTGCTTTTCTTGGATACACTTTTTCACTTAACCGCCAGAAAACGCCGTCTGGAAAGGAATATATGGCGAATTTACTGCGGCTCAACCGGCCAGACTGCGATATTTCGCTGATTCGCCGTCAAATTGAGATTGCCAGAAATAAAAAAGCGGATGTAATTATCGCCAACATTCACTGGAGCCTTGAATATGAAAGTTTTCCGGTTCAAAATGTCATCGATATGGGGCATAAAATTCTTGAATCCGGGGTGGACATTATTCTAGGAAACCATCCACATACATTACAAACAGCACAGCGGTATGAATGGAAAGAGCCAGTATCTGGTTATAAAAAGAGCGGATTAATCATTTATGCGTTGGGAAATCTTACAAATGTTGAAAGCCCTGTTGCAAACTGCTCTCTTGCCGCCCTTGCCAGTATTACGATTCAAAAAGGAGAATTAGCCGGAGAACAGCGGACACTAATTACGGATGTTAGACTGCTGCCGGTTTATCATTACCTGCGTTTATCAAATAACCGGTGTATCGAGGCACGGCTGCTTAACCTGTATAAACTTAAAAAATCAATTTTATCCGGGCAATGTCCATTCATATTAACAGACAAACAAAAGCGCGAAATTTTACGGCTTTGCCGTTTATCAGAGCGCCTTATGCCTTATGTGGGGTATTAATCATCTTATCTATTATGGTATAATTAACTGATGTATAAAAAAGGAGATATGAACTATGGCTTTTGATGAATATATAACTCCCATTATTTCCGGCAATTACACTGTACGGCTTTTAGAAAATGAAAAGGAATTACGGCAGTACCAGGATCTGCGGTATAAACATTTAATTTTGGAATTTGACCCGGAAAAAGCAAAAAACGCCGATCCTAACGCCACTGATTATAACCTTGGTTACGATAAAAACACTGTACAATTATGCGCATTCTTCCGCGATCCCATTACCGGTGATGAAGAAGTAGTAGGCGGTTATATTATGATGCGCTTTAAAAAAGAAGACGATTTTTGCAAAGCCACCCTTAAATACGATATAAGCAAAGTATTGGAAAAACACAAATACCAAATGTGCGAGATCTCTCGCGGCGTTGTACACCCCGAGCATCGTAATGGAGCCGTAACAAAAATATTATGGGATGGTATCCAAAACTATTTATTTGGAAATAATTTGCTGTTTAATATCGGTACAATGAGTTTTATGGGGCTTGATCCTTTAAAATATACACAGGCTGCCAGTCTTCTTCATCATTATTACCGCATGCCGGAAGACATTATGGTTCGTCCGCTTGAACCTCACGCATTTTACCACGATTACCTAAAAAAAGAAGATATCTGCCGTAAAACAGCCATCAGTCAACTCCCGCCTTTATTAAAAGGTTTACTAATGGTAGGCGCAAAAACCGGCGATGGCTTTTACATTGATCGTGAGTTGGGTGTCGTGGAAACATTTGCTTTTTGCAACATGAAAAAAGACTTTAATTTTGACAACTTTGGAAAACGAGACGTACTGTTAGATGAAAAGTAAGAGCGTCTTTTTTACATAAAAAACTTTACAAGCCAGGTACTCAGTTCTGGAATAAATGTCACAATAAGAACAACCACTAACCTTGCAAGCAGGAATGGCATAACATAGCCACAAACATGCATAAATGGTTTATTAAAGCGATAACTGGCAAGGAATAGGTTAATTCCAACAGGGGGAGTAAGGAATCCTGCTTCAAGATTTATAACAAAGATGATTCCAAGATGCAGCGGATCAATACCATAAACAATGCCCAGTGGGACAATTAAAGGCAGGAAAACCAGTATCGCAGAAAAAATATCCATAAAGAAGCCAATTATAAGCAGGGCAACATTTAACAGTAAAAGAAAAACAATCCTGGACTGAATGGTATTCTGCATCCAGAAAGAAAAACTATCGGGAACGCCGGAATCAATAAACGCATAAGAGAGAGCTTTTGCCATTGCAAGAATGGCCAAAATCCCGCCGATTATCGGAACTGCTTTTTTAAAAACATCTGGAATACCGGTAATGGGTATATCTCTTTTAATAAAGACTTCAACTATTACAACATATACTACCGATACAGCGCTTACTTGCACCAGGGTAAAAATACCGGAAAAATAACCAAAAACCAAAATTATCGGCAATAAAATTTCAAAAAACGAATCTTTCAGAGATCGCATTGCATCAGAAAATTTAAATTTTTCCTTTGGGATTTTAACTTTTCTGGAAAGAACAAAACTTGTAAAAATCATTGCCGCAATAAGAATTAACCCGGGAATTAATGCTCCGATAAAAAAGTGAATATGATTATAATCGGTAGGGATGTTCATAAAATGCAGAATAGTCATGATGGAAGAAGCCACCAGTATGATAGGTAAGCTTGGGGGAAACATCAGACCAATTCCGCCGGCAGAAGTTAACATACCAATCGAAAGCTTTTCGGGATATTTATTCTCTTTTAAAATTGTAAAAAGAATTCCTCCAAGGGCAAGAATTGTTACTCCCGACGCTCCCGTAAAAGAAGAGAAAAATGCGCAAATGATTATAGTTGCAATAATTATTCCGCCGGGCATCCATCCAAAAAATATCTTAAAAGTACGAACAAGCCGCTCTCCGGCCTTGCTTTCGGAAAGGAAAAAACCTGTAAGGGTAAAAAGCGGAATTGCAATAATATCCCTTTCGGTTAATGCAGAATAAATTTCCTGGGCTACTCTATCAGGTTCCTGCCCAACAGCCTGCAGCATAACCATGGCAATGCCGCCAATAACCGCAAAAATCGGCATTCCGGCAAGCCCTGCGAGAATCAAAAACAATATAACCGGGATGTTAAAAAGCATTGCAATATCATATTGGAAGTTCACTAAAGAATAAAAAGGTTCTGGTGTATCAAGCTCATTAACGCCCCATATTATTTTTGCAATTGCAGGCAATGCCGCAAAACATCCAAATAAAACAGCAGAAAATCCCAATGTTCTTTGAAGCCAGCCATGAAGCCCTAAAACAAAGCGAATAGCAATTACAGAAAATCCTAAAGGCATGGCAATGGCAAACACTTTATCTGTAACTGGACCTACACTTCTTCCCATTAAACCGTAAATAATGTAACTAACAGAATTCCATGCAAGGATAGTAACCAAAAATACAGAAATAACGGTACAA
Source organism: Treponema sp. (assembly GCA_031281025.1). Classification (GTDB taxonomy): domain Bacteria; phylum Spirochaetota; class Spirochaetia; order Treponematales; family Breznakiellaceae; genus WQXQ01. Next base: position 13,283 of record JAITFY010000053.1, read on the forward strand.
CAAAGAGTAAGGATTTTTTTTACATTATCACTTTTAATATATTGAACAGCAGTTACTGAAATATGATTGCCGGTTTTAGCTGTAAGCATTGCGGCAAAAAGGCCTGCCACCAGAAAAAAATGCGAAATTAACGCATTAGGATCGGGAATTGCCAGACTAAACTGACGTAAAATAAGTTCTGTAAACGGTATCAGAGCCAAAATAGAAAGAGAACCGTAACAGACAATATTCTCCAACCAGGAATTTTTATACGCTTTTTTTAACAACAATGAAGCCCTTGAACCGGTAGTTAGTTTAACTTGTTCATTGATGCTGGTATCATTCATATTTTCCATGCAGTTATTGTCCGCTTCTTGAACGTTGCAATATTTGATTTATTCTATTGTAAATATCACGATCGTAGGTAGAAGTAGAAGTATTACCAATAAACTGAGGCAAAAAACCCAATAACTCTGTCCGCCAAAGATCTTGTTGTGCCTGAGTAAGCGTATTTACAGAAAGCCCGCTCCGGCTCATGGATGCTAATGCGTTTGCTTCGGTTCTGGTTACTGATTCATCAAATTCACCGGCTATTCGCCTGGTAATCCTTAGTAATTGCTGCTGATGCGCAGGGCTTATTCTATTCCATGTGACACGGTTTATTACAATTGCTCCCATGATTGGCGCAATTGGCAGTTCCATCATATGATTAAGACTTCTGTGCAGCTGCATTGGAGCAACGGCCGACGGGATCAAATAAATGGTATTAACAGCCCCGCTTGCAAGCCTTTGTCCAATAGCCGTTATATCCGTATCAATCAAATTGAATCCCATACCTCTAAAAACAGCATTCATTTCTGTTAATTCCGGGCTGGACGCAATTCTTTGACGGCGCAAGTCGGCCGGTGACAAAATTTGCTCTCTTGAAAATAAATAAACCCAGCCGCCTTTGGACCAGGCAAGTATAATAAAATCATCTTTTACCCTTGTCTCCAGAACCGGCAGTATTTCCCTTAAAACAAGATCAAACTCGGCTTCATTTCCAATCAAAAAAGGAATACTTAGATTAATAACCGCAGGGCAAATTTCTGAAATCCCGGCGGAAGTAAAAATACCAACCTGAATTGAGTTACTGGAAAGAGAAGAAAGCATTCTTAATTCGCTGCCTTCCCTTCCATCGTGGCTGACGACTACCTGAATCTGGTTGTTTGAGGCCTGCTGCCATTCGGCTGCAAGACGATCAAGCGCTCTGCCCCACTCAGAATTTCTTGGTAACGGCGATGCAAACCTGATATTAATAACATCTTCGCGAGCAGTCCCGCGTTGGGCATAAACCATACCAAGCGAGAAAATAATAAAAAGCGCAAAAAGAAATGCAATTTTTTTCATGTATACTCCTAAAACTGTAAGTTTAAATAACTATTGTCCGCTTCTTGAACGTTCCAGTATTTGAATTATTCTACCATAAATGTCTTGATCATAAATAGTACCCATAATCGGAGATAAAACACCCCGTAATTCCGTCTGCCATAAATTATGCTGCGCCGCAGTAGGCTTATTTATGGAAAGTCCATCCCTTCTCATCATTGAAATTGCATCAGTTTCTGTTCTGGACATTGATTCACTAAATTCTACGGCCATTCGTCTGGTAATCCTTATTATTTCCTGCTGATGCGCAGGACTAATTTTATTCCATGTAACGCTGTTAATTACTACCGCTCCAATGATTGGCGAAATTGGTAATTCCAGCATATGATTAAGAGACCTATGAATCTGAAATGGAGCGACACCTATCGGGGTCATATAGATGGTATTAATTTCGCCTCTATCAAGACTTCTCATTACCATTGCTAAATCGGTATCTACTACAGTAAACCCCATAGTCCTAAATGCCGTATTCATTTCGGATAAATCGGGGCTGGTGGCGATTCTTTGCCGGCGCAAATCGGCTGGTGTAAGAACTTGCTCTTTTGAGAACAAGTAAACCCAGCCGCCCTTTGACCAGGCAAGTATGACAAATCTGGGATCTACTCTTGCTTCCAGAATAGGCATTAAATCATCAAGCACAAGGTCAAACTCGGCTTCATTTGCGATCAAAAAAGGGACGCTTAAATTTATTATCGCAGGGCAAATATTGGCAATTCCTACCGAAGTAAAAAGACCAGCTTGAATCGAATTGCTGGAAAGAGAAGAAAACATTTTTACTTCGCTGCCTTCTCTACCATCGTGGCTGATAATTACACGTACCTGATTATTTGTAACCTGCTGCCATTCAGTTGCGAGGCGGTCAAGCGCCCTTCCCCATTCGGTATTTCTGGGCAAAATGGATGCAAACCTGATAGTAACAACTTCTTCACGAGCGGTGCCGCGTTGAGCATAAACAATACCAGCCGATAAGAAGAACAAAAGCGCCAGGAAAAATGCAATTCTTTTCATGTAATACCCCTAAAAATTATTCAATTATACTTCAAAAATCACCTGGAATAGGAAGAAATGAAAAAGATAACCAGGCATTATCAAGCAGCCACCTCGCTTTTTGCTGATTTATAACATTTACCAGCCTTGTTGGAATATCATCATCGGGGTTTATTTCCAGGACTTTTTCCAGGTTATACTTGTAGCTATCATAGTCTTGTTCTGGAACACTTATAAACTGGGCATAAGATAAATATGCACCGGTTGAAGTTCCTCTGGATTTTTCCACTGCTTGATCAAAATGATATTTTGCAAGTTCCATGTCTCCTCCAAGCACTTCGGGCAGAGACGCATAAAAAATAATGAAAAATTCGTTTAAAGCCCAACCGCCATAGTTGGGATTAAGAGTATATGCTCTGTGGATCATCGCATTCCATTCGGGTACATGGGTACTCAATTCAAAATCAAGAATATCGATGGAATAGGCGGAAAGCCCGCCTGCTACAGCCCAATAGAGAAGGTCTACATCGTTTTTCTTTATCCTGCCAAGGAAACTTTCCCGGGTATCATCATTAGCGACAGCTTGTTTAAAACCACGGTACTTTGATTCCAGGGCATTATAGAGAATTTCGTATCCCCGCAGGTATAACTGCTTTGCCCGTGTTAAAGCGGCTTGACGTTCCTGCCATTCATAATGGGGAAACATTTCCGCCGGCCCCTGAACAAAGGCATTGGCGTACATGATAAAAAGCGACCCTGTGGTTAACATCAACCCCTGATGAGTGGGATTTTGCGACAGTAACGCTTCATACATTTTTATGGTAAAAGGAATGGCATCCCCTACCAGCTGGGGGTCGGGATCCCCTGTAAAGACATCGGTGCCGCCATCGCCCGTAAGCGCATTTGCGACCATATTCATTGCCATTTTATTAACACAGGATGGAAAGAGCAGGCAACAAAACAATAGAACTAAAACTAAAATATTTTGTTTTCTCATAGTTCAAATATTATAACATATTTGAATGAAAAAGATAACATCTATTTTTCATTATTTATTACCATTCAGGGAACTATTGGCAAAAGTAATAAAATGCGATAATTTTGAATTAAATGCACCTTCCTGCAGCGGAAAAAAAAGAATACCTTACCCAACAACTCATCACTTATATAGGAAATAAACGGTCTTTATTGGATTTTATTGGCGATGGAATAAAAAAAGTTCAAAAAAAACTAAATAAAAACAAGTTAAAAATGTTTGATGTATTCAGCGGTTCGGGAATAACCGCAAGATATTTTAAGCAGTTTTGCGATCTGTTAATTGTAAACGATCTGGAAAAGTATTCTTCTGTTATAAATGGCTGTTATTTGTCAAACGAAGATGAATTAAATTTAGCTTTATTACGTGAATTTTATCAGGAAATTATTTCCAAAACAAACAAAGGTTTAAAAAAAGGAATAATTTCTGATTTTTATGCCCCTGTTGATGATACAAATATAAAATCTGGCGAACGTGTTTTTTATACAACCAGAAATGCCATGTACATTGATACTGTAAGGCAATTAATAAACCAAATACCACAAGACGAACAAAAATTCTTTTTAGCACCGCTGCTTTCTGAAAGTTCCATACATACAAATACATCGGGGGTTTTTAAAGGTTTTTATAAAAATAAAAAAGGTATAGGACAATACGGCGGAAATAACAAAAACGCATTAAAAAGAATTACCGGAGAAATCAATTTGCCGTTTCCTGTTTTTAGCAATTTTAATTGCGAGGCTATTGTACATAACAAAGATGCAAATACAATTATTGGCAGTATACCAGAAGTTGATATAGCTTATTTGGATCCTCCGTATAACCAGCATCCGTACGGCTCAAACTATTTTATGTTAAATTTAATTTTGGATTATGACTATCCAAAAACAACAAGCAAAATTTCCGGTATACCGCAAAATTGGAATCGTTCTGTTTATAACAAAGGTACTCAAACCTTAAATGCGCTTACTTTTCTTGTAGAAAACATAAATGCAAAGTACTTATTAATATCATTTAATTCGGAAGGATTTATTAATATAGAACAAATGAAGGATATGCTTAATAAATATGGAAAAGTTGAAGTATTGGAGACAAAATACAATACCTTTAAAGGAAGCAGAAACTTAAATTCCCGTGACATTCATGTTAAGGAGTATTTGTATTTACTGGAGAAGGCATAAAAAAACGACACAACTTTCGCTGTGTCGTTTTTTATTCAGTAAGAATCTACCACTATCTTAACATATTCCTGAAATCGGCAGTACTTCTACGTGTAGCACCTGCGGCACTCTGAACCGCTGATTGTTTGGTACTATTTGCAGTAGCTAAAGAGAAAGTGTAGGAATTTGATGGATTAAACGGTCTGTTATTATCCTGTGAACGGGTACTTACTCTTCCGTTGGTGAGTCCAACACCTGTATTGCCTGCTGAGAATACTCTAGCAGAGCTAAAACCATTAAAGCCAGTATTCAGAACTCTGTTGTTGTTTACAGATACAAACATATTGTTTTCAATTACATAATCCGAGTTAATACCAGGACCCAAGACGTAATTTGCGATGTTTCGGAATACGTTGTTGTACATATGTACCTGGCATCCGCGAGTTCTTGGCATACGATCACGTGCTGTATGGAAGTGGGAATTGTGTATAGTTACACGCCTATCGTTCTGGTTTGTGGCGGAGTCAGTGGTACCGATTAGCAATACTTCGTTAGCATTGGTAAATACGCTATTGGAAACGGTGACCTGTCCACGGACAATGCAAAGTAATGTGTCGTGCCAGTCGCCACCATTGGCATAATTGGCTGAACCTGTGGTGAATGTTACATGGTCAATCCAAATACCGGTTCCGCCATCAATGTTAAGAGCATCAAGTCCGGGATCTGGCCTTGTATCACGGGCATCCCAGAAAGTAACGTTCTTGATAATGACGTTTTGTCTATTTTGGATTCGTAAGCCACCGAACATAATCCTTGCATTGTCTATACCTATAATGGTAGTATTGGAGCCAATTTCGAATCTTCGGTTAGGAGTTCCGCTTGTAACATTTGTATCTGTTACACCAGGGCGATGTCCTGAGCCGTTGGTTATTCTTCCGTCAGAAAGATCGATGTCGCCAGAGATAACGATGAATTTTGCATTATTGTTGTTGATGGCATTTGTAAAAGCTGTGCGTTTTGCAACACTGCTTGTTCCACCAATGAAAATCACGCTTGAGGGGTTGGCATAAGAAATACCTTGGTTGCTATTTGCAATATCTGCAAAGCCGCCAGTGCGTACTCTGCGGCCTCTGAGATCGTTAAAAATAGCAGTGGCAGTTGAGTTGGTTCCAGTTCCGGTGCCGCTATTGGCATTGTTGTTATTGTTACTGCTATTGTTATTGTTTGAGGATCCAGCGTTAGGATTTGCAGCTAATATAACATCATAAAGTCTGATACCGCCAGAGCAGCCCAATTGGACAGTTACTCTGTCTGTTCCATTATAGTCAAAGTTTGATGTCAAAGTGTTTAAGCCGTTGGTTCCAGATGTCCGGTGCCGGCTTGTACCGTTAGTGAAAATTTCAATTTGACGTCCTGAGTTACCACTGCCAGTGTCGGTGTATCTAAGCGTAAGCCTGAACGGGCCCTGAACATTGGCAATTTGCAGGAAATATCTGCCTGATGCAGTTGCACCGCCGGTCTGGATACAACCTCTGGTGGCGCTGCCGCCCGGGCTGGCTTGATTTGGCATCCAGCGGAAATCCCGCTGTGAACCCAATAGGGTCATGCTGTTCTGGTAAGTAACATTAGCTGTTATGGCCCTGTTGCCATTGGTGTTGTAATCCGTTAATCCGCTTGCGCTAGCCTGGAAATTCCAGGAAGTGCCGATAGTGTTACGCGCAGCAGCATCATCCGCCGCACCCATTTCCGGCATTTCACTGCACGTAATGAATAACAATGACACAATCATTGCTAAAACTACTAGCTTTAATACTTTCATACTGATCCTCTTTTTTTTAATAAATTTGTTTTAGAAAGAAAATAACATTTTCATCTATAGTATAATTTACACTATCCACATATTATATGTATTATAAAGACGTGTTTTTGTAAAATACCGTTGTTGTTATATTGCAAAAAAGGCGCAAAAATAGCAAAAAACTACCTAATCCCCAATTACAGCGCGGATATCTTTTTTGATAAAATCCAGTTTGCGGGTTACTTCGGCTTTTGCCGCTTCAAGTCCGCCTTGATTAACTTCGGCACAGCATGACGCATAAAACTTTATCTTGGGTTCTGTGCCGCTGGGGCGTGCGCATACGACTGTGCCGTCTGTCAGGAAAAACTGTAATACGTCACTTGGGGGAAAACCATCTGCGCCGTTTTTTATGTCACGAACTTTTGCCACTTCTATGCCGCCAAGTGTCTTGGGCGGATTTTTGCGGTATTCTTCCATGATGCCGTTCATTATGGAAGAACCCTGCGGCCCCTGAAAATATTTGGAGATTCCCAATTCCTGCCAGTAACCGCAGATGGCGTAAAGTTCATCAAGGCGGTCAAGGAGGCTTTTTCCCAAACTCCGCCAGTAGAGAGTCATTTCTGCGGTAAGAGCTGCCGCAGATACTGCATCTTTGTCACGAACCTGGGTATCTATATTATAACCATAGCTTTCTTCTGTACCAAATACAAAGGTTTTTGCGTCTTTATCCCCGGCAGCAGCGGCAAGTTCCCATTTGCGCATAACGTCGGCAATCCATTTAAAACCGGTAAGGCATTCAACACAATCACCGCCGTAATACTGCGCAACTTTTTTTTGCATTCCGGTAGTAACAATTGAATTGATCATGGCGGCATTGGGCGGCAGCCTGCCAAGCTCTTTTAGCGAAAGGAAAATGTAATCGGCAAGGAGTACTCCCATTTGGTTTCCTGTAACCAATGTAAAACTGCCGGATTTATTTGGCACTGCAATACCAAAACGATCTGCATCAGGGTCGGTTGCCATTACAACATCGGCTTTTTCCTTCGCGCCAAGCGCTAAAGCCATTTCAAGAGCAGCGGCTTCTTCCGGATTTGGGAACGCCACAGTGGGGAAATTACCGTCGCCTTCGCGCTGTTCGGGAACAGTGATCACATTTAAGCCAAATTCGCCAAGGATTTTTTCTACATGAAAAGCGCCTGTACCGTGAAGCGGAGTAAAAACTATTTTAACTTCGTTTGCTTTTGCTTTTATTAATTCCGGCCTAAAAAGACATGCCTTTACCAATTCCTGATATGGCTCATCAACTTCTTTATCGATTATTACCAAAAGCCCTTTGTCCAGAGCTTCCTTGCGGGAGATTTCTTTTATATCTTTGACAGCGTTTACTTCATCTATGATACCGGCATCATGCGGGGGAATTACCTGAGAGCCGTCATTCCAATAAGCTTTGTACCCATTGTACTCGGGCGGGTTGTGGCTGGCGGTAACAACAATGCCGGTATCGCAGCCAAGGAAACGTATGGCATACGACAACTGCGGCGTTGGTCTAAGCGCCGAAAAAAGATATGTCTTAATCCCGTTTGCACCAAATATTAAAGCGGCTGCTTCGGCAAACTCCGCCGAATAATGACGGCTGTCAAAAGCGATAACGGCTTTAAGGCTGCCGGATGCGGCTTTTTCGGGAAATGTTTTAACGATGTACGAAGCAAGGCCCTGAGTAGCGCTTTTTACAACCAGAGTATTCATGCGGTTATATCCGCCGCCAATTACCCCGCGAAGACCGCCTGTACCAAACTCAAGATTTTGATAGAAGCGGTCGGTTAGTTCCTTATCTGCATCTTCGGTATTTTGCGACAAAAGCTTTTCAACTTCTTCCCTAAAGTGAGCGTCTTTTTCTTTTACGATATATTCGTTTGCTCTTTCCTTGATTTGTGACATGTTTAAATTATTCATGAAATGAGTCTAGCACACTTTTATAGAAAAAACAATGCTGGCAACAAAAAAAACACCCGGAGAAAGGAGTAACTCCGGGTAGAAGGAGAAATATGAGGAACACGATTCCACTTCCGTATGCTAACTACACAACCATATAGGGGAAAAAAGGTTACAGCCAATATAGCAATTTATTTTAAATTCTTTTTCGCATAAAAATCTTTTCAAGACAAGCTTTAAGACCAACAGGTTGAAACGTAAAAAGTAACGCTAAAGGAAGCATCAACATTTGTTCTGCAAGGTTTTGTTGATAAAAACCTGTATTATTTATAGGACAACTTGGAAAAATTTTAACAACCATGGAAATAAAAATGCCGATTACGGTCATAAGCCATAATAACCGCAATAATTCGCTGGAATTTACCAGTTTTTGCGGATTTTTTGTAAAAGCATAACGAATTCCTGCAGGAAAGGCAGCCAAAAGTAATGGCGTACAAAAAAACATGTTTGCATTCTGATATGTATAGTCATGGTCTGTGCAAATGTTCATAAAATAAAGAAGCAGGCCTGCCAAACCAAAAAAAAGACCGCAAAGGCTCATGCTGATACCGGCCAGAATTCTTCCAACACGAATGTTTTTATGGTACAGAAAAAAGAAAAATCCAAAAACAACTGATAATCCAATGCTGAATGTCAGGAATTGAAACCACGGAGATTTTGGAAATTCAAGTACAACAGGGCGTCCGCCTGATTCTATTATTTCCTGAATAGAATCTTCCGATGCTACCAGTTTTCGCTGGACTCCATTTACATCGGTATACCAAAAGTCCATTATATTTTTTGCGACTTCGGACGGCAAAAACATATCGTCCCATACAGTAATGGGCCTGTCAATTAATTGCCCCATTAAAAAGTTTAAAAACCAGTTTGGTGCAGGAGAAAACCATATATGGCGGCGGACATGTTCCCTTAATGTAAAACGGCTTTGCATATTATCGAACTTTTCCTTAAACTGTCCGTCTGTGGCTAGATCAATTATTTCGATAATTCTTGTAGAACAATTATTCCTAAAATGATGGTAAGAATATTCTCGATTTTCGGGCAGCATGTCAGAATCGGCAATTTCTTTGACCTTTAATCTGGTTTCCGGTGGAAAATTAAGGGTGTAAAAAGCAAGGCTGCGGTTGTTTCTCCTGTAAAATTCGATGTTTGCTGCGGTAAGAGAAACTCCGCTGGAATATAACAGCCGTCCAAAGGCAAAGTTATAAAAAAAATGTTCAGAATCAAACGAAAAAATTCCATAATCATAAAAAAGGCTTCTGCCTGTATTGGAATCTTCGATCACAAGGGCAATATGCCCCCACCAAAAATAAAGCGGATCGCCAGGACCAAGTATTGCAACTTTAACAGTAAGATTTTCCCCCTGCGCAGAAAGCATAATCGTAAAGATACAAAACAACAGAATAAATAATGCTATTTTTTTCATGTTACTATTTTGCATTAAAACACAAAGTTTTTCAATCAGTTTTTTATTACTTTCCTCTGCGCAGGTTTATTGCAAGCTCTACTTCGCCAATGCTGATGTTAAGACGTGATGCGATTTGCTGCATCGACAGGCCTTCGTCACAAAGGATATCGATGTGAGAGCGGATTTGCTTTTTAGTTGGAGGAGAGACAGGCGTTTCCGGCTCAATAGTTGCAGTAATCACTGGGGTTTCAAATAATGGCAAAGACGGCATTACATTACTGGGGGCACCAACCTTAGACGCAGTCGCTGCTTGCGGCGAAAGTTCAATTGTGTCAAGCGGAAAATCCTGCGCTGTTTCTACTTCGCTCAAAGGCGCATTTAATGCATCGCGAATCCCCTTTCCAAGACTTGTATACAACGCTTCGCCGCTGCGGCTTTTTTCAAGCTCTTTAACGTAAACTGCAATACGTTTATCTACTTCTTCTTTAATTTCATTTAACTTTTTTACCCTGTCTTCTACAATCTGAACATCTCTGTCTGTAACTCTGTCTATTTCCGCGATTAGCCTTAAAAATTCATCACGGCGTTCATCAAGAGTTGAACCTACTGTACGTTTTTTGATAAGCCAGTTTAGATAAAAAAACATAATTAAACAAAGAGAAAAACAAACAATAGAAACAATATGTAAAAAGTTCATGTATATTCCCGTTATCAGTAACTAATATCTATCTTGTTGCCTTTACCGCTTTCACGCAGTGCCACTTGTTGAAAGTTTTCATCTTCTATGTCTTGCGAAGTTTTATCTTTTTTTTTGTCATTGTTTTTGCTTTCATTTTTCCGCCGTGCATCACGTTCATTAATTTTATCTACACCTTCCCCTGTATCCTGAGTTTCATTCACTTGCTGTATCTGTTCTTCTGTTTTCCGCTGAAGCTGGGCTCCATGTATTGCCTGCTGTATTGCCTGACCTTCCTTCTGCGCTTGCTGCGTCCGGCCAACCTTGTCAACCTGGGAAAAAAGCGTCTGAAGATCAATTGGAGCTATAGCCATCAAGCCCCTTCTGTGCAAGCTCGTCAGGTTCTTCGTATTTAGTTGCTCTGATAAGCCCGTTTTCTAAAATAAAAGTTGCAGCACGATATTCGGAATGTACATCTTCTTTTACATCACGAATCCATATTTTAACGCCCGGCCAAACTTTTGTGGATGCAGATACCTTTCCGCGAATCTGTATATCCTTTAAGTAATTCTGAATAGTTTCGATACCTTCTATTGCTTTTTTTAAATCTTCGGTTAAAACCTGCCGCCTGTCCATTAATTCATTCAAATAAGCTTCTTTTTCTTCTGGCAGGGTCTTACGTTGTTTTTTTGTATTAATCAAATTTTGCATATCCAGTCTCATGTCTTCAAGTTCATCTTCTGCCGATGTTTTAATATCAATAAGCCTTTCCAACTCTATTTTGCTTTTTGGATCAAAACCAACTTCGCAAATTGTTTCTGTGCCGCTTGTGGAATTGCCCAGGACTTTGGCATTGATTTCCTCTCCGGCACGCAGCCTGCCGCCCATGATGTGAGCGCGCTTGCCTTGACAGATAATGCTCTTAATGGCATCTACCTGTGAATTGATAATACCATCGGTTACAACAACCATATTTCCGGCTTCGACATTGGCATTCTCAATAAAGCGCGACCAAAGGGAGCGGCCTGCGCGTATTTTACCGCCGCTTTTTCCGTTTATTCCCTGATAAATAATTATGTCGCCTTCTGCATCAAGTTCCGCTTTTCCAACAGATCCTTTAACTTCGATATTGCCGGCAGCTTTAACATAAAAACCATCTTCGATATTACCGCTGACAATAACAGTACCAAGGAATATAATATTTCCTGTTTTTAGGTTAACATCACCCTCAACTGTGTAAACCGGCTCTACATTGATCTTGCCGCTCGCCAGTATTACCTGTCCGTTAATATCTGCGATAATCGTATCTCCATCATCGGAACGGACATTGGTTCCCAAAGGCAAAGGTATATCATGGCCTGCCTTTGCAGGAAGAATTTTTCCTGTAACAGTTGTTCCATCAACTCCGTTTTCCGGGGGGATTTTACTTGCAAGAGTCTGATTTTGAACAACATTCTGAATGATATTAAGTTCTTTAAAGTTAACCCGCCCGTTGGCTCCTTCTTTTAACTTAATTTTTGTCTGATCAACTTCAAAATTATAATGTATATATGCATCTTTGCCATTTTGCGGTTTTAACCCTTCGGCTACTTCAACCTTTTCTCTATATACAGGTTTATCCGCCAACTCGACCAAAAAATCTTCTTTTATGCCGTGATATACCCTATACTGAACAAGATAGCTTTTTAACGCATCAACTGTCAAATCGGCGCCGCCTTCTGATGGCGGCTCAATTGTCATGAATACATGCATCTCGGAATCATCAATTTCTACCTGCGCCATACTGTCATTCATTGGCTGGTGATCAAATTCCGCTACCTTTACATATACTCCAGAAGCTTCCCTTACAAGAGTTTCCACCATTTCTTTATCAAATTCAGTTATACTTCTATTATAAAGCGCTTGAAATGCGTATGTGGAAAAAACACCCCTGCCATCGCCAACAGGAGCAGTAACCTTTAGATATACCCCATCCGGCCAGCATTGTACAAAAGCATCTCCATCTTTAGAGATTTTAACCTCGACATTGCTGTCATCTTCATCAAGTAAATCTTCATGTTCTTGTTTTTTCTTCATTGCTCTGGCACGTTCATAAGCACGAATAACCCAGTCCTTTTTTCCCACCCCCATAAAACCGGATGAGCCTCTTTCGGTTATTTCGTATTCAAGACGGCGAACTGAAGTATTTAAAAGGGCAGCCGCTTCATTTACAGCGGCTTCCAGAGTAGGCCCTGATGTATCTACAGATCTGATTGCCCTGTCCTGATCCAGATGCTGTTTAACAATTTCCTGCAACTGGATAAAATCAATCATAATAACCTCAATATCATATTCATACAATACCTTTTCGTATATTAGTAAGCTTTGATCTAAGGTGAAGAACAGCTTTGGTATGAAGCTGGGAAACTCTTGATTCTGTTACCTGCAACACACGTCCAATATCTTTTAGCGTTAAATCTTCGTAATAATAAAGAACAAGTATTTTCTTTTCTTTTTCTGGAAGTTCATTTATTGCTTCAACAATGACACGGCGGATTTCTTCGTTTACAACAACCACATCGGGATTCATGCTGGAAGGAGATTCGATACTGTCGCCAATGGACACTTTGTCATTATCATCGCCGGAGTACCATAAATCGTTCAGGGAAATTACGGAAGTTCCCGAAATTTTTTGCATGGTTTTTAAATATTCCGATTCGTCCATGCCCATTGCACTGGCTATTTCCTGCTCGGTGGCTGTTCTGCCCAGTTGAGCTTCCAGGCCGGATACAGTCAGTTCTATCTCGCGGGTTTTCTGCCTGATAGAGCGCGGCACAAAGTCGATAAGACGCAGTTCATCAAAAATAGCGCCTCTTATGCGCGTAACAGCATAGGTTTTAAACTTTACATTTTTATCCGGGTCATATTTATCAATTGCATCAAGAAGACCAAAAACCCCATAACCTACAAGATCATCAAACTCTACATTACTGGGCATTCCAACTGCTACTTTTCCCGCTACGTATTTTACCAGCGGGGCATATTGTTTAATAAAAGCTTCCCGTATTGCAGGGTCCCGGGTTTTACGGTACTGCTGCCAGAGTTCTTCTTCTGTCTTTTCTGTAGTGGGAACTTCATTTACTGGACTAATTGTTTGTACCGCCATTTAAAAACCACCCATAACTATTTATCTTTTGCCAAAACCGATCTAAGTCCTTCTGCCAATTCCTTAGGATTAAAATCACCTTTTATCGGTTGAGGTTTATTCCCCCCTCTAAATTGCTTCTCCGGTTCAAATTCCTCCATTGCCGGCATAAACGAAGATTCAGCCGGAGTACTAACCGGCTCTGCAACCGGCGAAATAGGCACAGTTGACTCAAAAGCAGGAATACTTCCGCCAAGACCGGGTGTAAAAGCCCTTGCCATCATATCTAAATCCGGCAAACCATTTAATCCCGAGTTTTCTCCGAAACTTGCTTCTCCAAAGCTTGGAGAAAACTGCGGCCTATCAACCGGCTGATTTTCCATCTGAGTATTATTAATTGCAGATCTTCCATTAAAACTGCTTTGCTCAAATGTAAGTTCCTCCGGGAAAAAGCTTGAAACTTCTTGACCACTGTCTACACCATTATAACCCGCTTCTTTATTTCGGTCTATACCTTTTGATCCGCTGCGAGATTTGAAAGCGCCGGAAAGCAGGTCATCAATATTGCCTAATTCCTCAGGATCACCGGCTGTTTTGTACAATTCCGGAACTGCATATTCGCCCGTTTCTTCCTGAGCGACAATAACTTGCGAGCCGCCTTGATCATCCAGTTCACCTGCGGCATTTTCATCATCTTTATATAAAAACTCCGGAAAATATGCGTTAACAAGAAAACGAAGTCCAATACCAAGACCAAAAAAAAGAACCGAAAAGATCAAAGCTCTGATAAAAATATAAAATACTCTTACTTCAAAAATTATTCCCATTAAAATAGAAATAAAAGACGCGATGATTGCAGCTATTAACCCCCACTTAAATATAATCACTTAAACCTCTTATTGATTCGCCGGCCGGCCAAATAACCTTTTTAACATTGCCCCAAAACCGGATGTTACCGGCCTGTTTCTGTCCATTCGATCTACAATGTATTGAACGCAAATACTTGCATCACATTTTGGATTAACTACCATAAAGGGTTTTTGTTTTAAAACAGCCTGCTGAACAGCCGAATCATCACGAATAAATCCCAGGTAATCTACTTTAAGATTTAAAAATTGACCAGCAATATTGATCATTCTGTCGGCAACTCTTTTGGCCTCCGCCGCCCCTTTTGCCCTGTTTACAACAAGTTTAAGCCCCATATTAAGCGAGTCATATTCTGTAGCGATTATTTTAATAATCCCGTAGGCATCTGTTATTGCTGTCGGCTCAGGAGTGGTAATTATGATAGCATCATCAGCTGCGGCGATAAAATCCAATACATTGCTTGAAACACCTGCACTTGTGTCTATGATGATAATATCCGCACTGGAAAGCGTATTTAGCTCTGATATAAAATCCTTTCTGTCTTTTTCTCCCATATTGGCAATTTGAGAAAATCCGGAAGCGCCGGCTACAATTGAAATACCGTACTCTGTTTCTACAAGAATTTCCCGCATTGTTTTTTGCTTTTTTATCACATGGTACAAATTGAATTTTGGAATCATGTTGAGCATAACATTGACATTTGCAAGCCCCAAATCCGCATCCATTACAATTACTTTTTTTCCCAGCCGTGCAAATGCAAGCGCCATATTTACGGAAAGATTTGTTTTTCCAACACCGCCTTTCCCGGAAGTTACCGTAATTATTCTGGCTTTATCCGCCGGTTTTGTTTCCTGTTTTGTCTGGGAAGCTTTTGTTTGTCTGCCTGAGCTGTTTTTCCGCTTCATAATTTCCCGTAATTTTTCAGCTTGATCTTCCATTTAAGTAACCTCCATCTATTTCCATTTAAATTGATCGGCTTCTCCCGAAGGAAAACGTTTATCAATCATTTCACGGTTTATTTTAAAACCTTCAAGATTGATAAGAAAACGCACCACAGAAGCTTTTTTTATATCTACAGGTACAGTTTGCCCATCTGTAATATATGACACCGATTTTTTCTTTTCGGCAAGAGCCGATATTAAATTGCCAATCCGATCGGTTTCGTCCATTTTTGTAAGTACAACAGATTTATAGTTAAATGGCTCATATTGCTGCATAATATCCATTATATCACTTGTTTTAGTGCTTGCGCTGACTGCTAAATGAAACTCTGCATTTCTTCCTGCTCCTTCGAGAATCTCTTTCATTTCACCTAATTTTGATGCATCCTTGGGACTCTTGCCAATGGTGTCAATCAAAAAGAGGTCTGTATCCTCACTGTGAAGGGCAATTTCTTTTCTTAGATCCTGTTTGTTAACTACACAACATACAGGAATCTGCATTATGTCCCCGATTTGCATCAACTGTTCTTTTGCCCCAATACGATAAGCGTCGATAGTTATCATTCTAACATCTACTGCCGGGTTTTCTTCAGTTTCGATGCCAAAAATCGCGGCAAGTTTAGAAATTGTTGTTGTTTTGCCAACTCCTGTAGGACCAACAAGAATCATTATACGGGGTTTTCGCATAAAGGAATTTTCGGCAAGTTTATCAGAGTCTTCTTTATATATACTTATACTCTCCCCTATCCACAAAAGAAGCTTGTCCTGCATCAGGGCATGGTTTTCCAGCTGTTCCAAAGAGAGCTCTTTACGCAGCCGCTCAATCATTCCATTTATATAGCTGTCCGAAAAATCATTTGCTTTTAAAAGTTCTACCGCACGAACAAAAGCAGGATGTTCTTCTTTTTTTGTATTTCCTTCTATTTTGTCCTTTAATTCCTTAAGAGTATTTAGTATTTCCTGCGAAGCTTCTTTTCCCTGCTGTGGATGTCTTAAGATAGGATGTCTTACGCTTGCAGCTGCAATTAGTTTTTTCTTTTCTTCTTCCAGAGCAATGGCTTTTATTACATCGGCGTTTTGTTGGGCCGGTACAGGTTTTCTAAGCGATGTAGAAAAACAAAATTCAACCTGAACACCAGTCTTTGAAAAAAGACCCAAAAAGCCGCCGGTACTTATTTCCTTTTCTCTGAGTATTTGAAATGGCCGGTTATATTTTCTGGCGATTTTAAGCTCACACTCCATTCTATTTTCGCCCTGCTCAATGTACATTTCCATTACTTTACTCCATTATTGTTTCTTCGCTGTCTGGATTTGCAGCGCCGATTTTTATTATACCAACTGCTTCCGGTATAACTTCTGTAGATATTTCATGAGCGGATAAAACCGCTAAATCCGGCAGCTCTCTGTCTGTAGAACTTTTTACAAGAACACGCGCTGCCTCGGAACAAAGAATAACAGGCATCCATCCTTTTCCTTTAACCGCCGCCACTGCTTTACTAACTGCCTGTATCCATGCTTTTTGAAGCGGCGGTTCAAGAGCGCAAGCTATGCCTGTAGGTGTTTCGTATTTCGAGCTGATGATTTTCTGCTCAAGAGGCGGATCGATTGCAAGAACACGAAGCCTCCTGTCGTCATCGGCATATTGCTGGCAAATTTGACTTGCAAGAGCCTGTCTTACCTTTTCTACGAGTATCCAGGTTCTTCTGGAAATAGGCGCGTACTCGGCGATTGCCTCCAGGATGGAAACCTTGTTGCGGATAGAAACTCTTTCTTTTAACAGGCCCTGGAATATTTTTTGAATCTCTGTTATTCGCAACCCTTCATTGCCTGCCCTCATTACTTCTTCAACAACAGCAGGGTAATCTTTACGCAGGGCATCCATAATAGCCTGGGTATCCTGAAGCCCCAGAATATCTGCGGCATGACGGCGGACAATTTCGGTTAGGTGAGTAGCGATAATTGAGGGCGGGTCTACCACTGTGTAACCTGCACGCTCGGCATCATCACGTCTTTCTGCAGTTATCCAGATTGCCGGCAGCCCAAAGGCAGGATCAACGGTTTTTTCTCCATCAATTTCTGTTGTAACTGTTCCAGGGTTTATGCAAAGGAAATTCCCGATACGAATTTTACCCCGGCCAACATCAACTCCTTTTATTTTAAAGCGGTATTCAGAAGGCTCCAGCATTGCATTATCCTGTATGCGTACTTTGTGAAACACAAAACCCAAATCGAATGCTGTTTGATGCCTTACATTTTGTATCCTGTCCAAAAGTTCTGCGCCTTTTTCTTTTTCTACAAGAGGAACCAAGCCGTAACCAAGATCCAATGAAAGAATATCCAAAGGAACTACCGGTGGAATTTCCGCAGTTCTTTCATCTTTTTGTTCTTTTGTACTTGTCATCATCTTGTTAAGTTGAGCTTCTTTTGTTTGCTGCTTGCCAAGCCTGTAAGCATGAAACGCAACCAGGATTGCCATTGGAAGAAGCACATACCAGGGAAAACCGGGCAGCAATGAAAGAAAAACAAGAACGCCTGCACAAATCCAATATACAATTGTCTGGCGGGAAAATATCTGTTCGATAACCTGATCGGCAAGATTCCCGGTTGCGGCGGCTCTTGTGACAACAATACCCATTGCGGTAGAAATTAACAGAGCCGGCAGCTGCGTAACAAGTCCGTCTCCAATAGCCAAACCAATGTAAAGAGGCACTACATTTTGTTCGCCATGCAGCATGGAACCAATAATGAACCCGCCAAGCATTTCGACAATTATAATAAAAATACCTACTTTTACATTGCCGGAAATAAATTTACTGGCACCGTCCATAGCCCCGTAAAAATCGGATTCTTGTCTGATTTCGGCTTTTCTTTTTTGGGCTTCTTCTTCGGTTATGGAGCCGGAACTGAATTCGGTTTCAACACCCATCATTTTAACCTGCATGGCATCCAAAGTAAAACGCGCTGCAACTTCCGAAACCCTGGTTGCTCCCTTTGTAATAACAATGAGCTGTACTGCAATTATGATGACAAAGATAATAAACCCGATAACAATACCTTCGTTACCCCTGGTTGATCCTACAACAAAGCTGGAAAATGCCTTTATCATTCTGCCGTCAAAATTTTGTCCCTCGCTTAAAATTAACCTTGTAGATGAAACATTCAACGCTAAACTAAAAACTGTCGATATCAAAAGGACAGTAGGGAAAAGGCTGAATTCAATTGGCTTGTGGGTATAAAGCACAATCAACAAAACCAAAAGAGCAAAGACAAGGTTTAATGCCATAAGCGCATCCAGCAATATTGTGGGCATGGGAAAAATTACAGCTATAACAATTGTTATAACCGCTGTTGCGGGAAAACTATCTTTGAGAAAACCTAAAGGGTTTCGTTGAGCTACATTTCCGCCCAATGCTGCATCAGCCATTAATACCTCTCATTCTACATAAAGCTCAAGACCAACGGTCAGGCAGCTTCGATTCCAGAATCGAGCCTCCTTCGTCTGTTTTCGTTCACATGCCAAACCTGTTTTAAAACAAGAGCAACCGCATTCCAGTGTGCATAGGGGACTATCTGCCCCACAGTTGTTTCGCGGTACAGTGCCCAGGCAAGCGGTTTATTTTCCACAAGCGGCACTTCATTTTCCTCTGCTACTTTTCTGATTCTTGCCGAAAGATCATCTTCGCCTATAGCGATAACCATTGGACCCGGCATGGATTTTGGATCGTACTGCAAAGCAATAGCCAGGTGAGTCGGGTTTGTTATAACAACATCAGCTTTTGGAACTGTTGCTACAATATTTTGCTTTAACAAATCCCTAAAACGCGAACGAATTCTGCTTTGCACCTGCGGATCGGATTGGTATTGTTTCATTTCTTCTTTTAATTCACGAGGTGTCATCATATGTCTTTTTTTGAAACGCCAGCGCTGAAAAAAGAAATCCGCTATAGAAATAACAATTAATAAAATCGCAACAACAATTATCATCCGTATTGCAATACCGGCAATAATGGTAAGACTGATATAAGGTTCTTCTTTTTGAAGATTGAGAAGTTGTTCTACATTCGCACGAATAAACAAAAAAGAGACCATCCCAATAATCACAATTTTTGCAAGGGATTTACCTAAATTAAAAAGCCCTTCACTCGAAAAGATTCGTTTAAAATATTTTCCAAATTTCGGCATTACTTTGGAAAAATTCGGCACAAGAGGTTTTGTTGTGAATAACCATCCCCCTAACTGTGCCAAATTGGAAAAAATCGCCGCAATTACGGCTGCAAGCAGAATCGGCCAAACAAGCCGCACAAAGTAACCGTAAAAATTACCCGCGACAATCCCACTGCTGCTTAGATCAATTTCTGCTGCCCGCATAAAGAAAAACCTTATCATTTCGCGGCAAGTACGAAACATATATGGCGCAAAAAAGACAATTACCAAAGCAGGTAAAAACAGCCCTATCGCCCCGCTTAGCTCCTGGCTTTTTGCAACTTGTCCTTCTTCCCGCAGCTTCCTGATTTTATGCTCGGTAGGATCAATCGTTTTTCCTGGAGCATTTTCATCATTGTCGTCATCAGAAAACCACTGCAAATCAATTAACAAAAACTTTTCTTCGGTCATTGATTATAGCCCTCCTGTTGTGATTTGCCGGCCAATTTGGGTGTAAAGGACTTGGATATTGCGAAAACCGGAATCAAGGACACGGGTAAATGCTTCAATCATGAATGGAAGTGATGCTAAAAGAAGCAGGAAAGCTGTCATTATCGAGATTGGAAAACCTTCGGAGAGGATGTTAATCTGGGGCGATGCTTTAGAGATTAACCCGGTTGTAAGTGATGTTAAAAACAGAGTGCCGATGATCGGCATTGCAATTATAATTGCATCCAAAAATAACCGGGAAAGCCCTGATGCGAGCATCCAAACAGCATGTTCCCTGCCTTCGAGAAGTGAAATGACGTTTATCGTTTGCACGGAACGCCAGAAACCGCCAAGGAACAACTGGTGAAAACCGCCGATTGTTAAAAAAATCAACATGGAAACCAGATTAAAGTATTGCCCCATCAGCGGATTCTCTACTTGTGCTACAGGATCAAAGGTTTCGGATGCGCCAAAACCCATCTGCAATGTAAAAAACTGCCCCGCGGTTGAAAAAGTAGCAAAAATAATTGTTAGATAAAATCCAATAATGATGCCGATAATTGCTTCACCTACAACAAGCAGCCCAAAGCGCAACGAAAAAACTTCGTGACGCAAGTCGCTCAAAGTACCGCCCGGCAATGTTACAACTCCGCCGGGAGAATTTGCTGCCATAAATACTTCTGCTGTTGGAATAACCGCAAAAGCAGCAAGACCTGCAAGAGCCAACTTGACAACAATGGGGATTGCTTCGTTGGAAAGAAGCGGAGAAACCTGAATCATAGCAAGAGCGCGGGCTGCGATCAGCAAAAACACCGGCCCAAAAACGAGAATACTATTTAAGATTCCTCCATCAATCATCTAACCTCTAACCTCTAACTTCCAACTTCTAACGAGCTACATCTGGAATTCGCTCGAACAAATTCAATGTGTATTGTCCAAGTGTGGTAAACATTAATCCGCCAAAGACAGCAAGCATAACAAGAATTACAATCATCTTTGGTACAAATGTAAGCGTCTGTTCCTGAATAGATGTAGCTGCCTGTAAAATAGCAACAAATAAACCAACTGCCAATGCAGATAACAACAATGGAGCCGCCATCCGTAAAACCTGAAAAATACCACCCTGTAAAAGTGTAACAATTTCACCTATACTCATATTCACCTACATATTAAAAGAACGAACAATTTGCTGAGTTAATAAACCCCATCCATCAACAAGGATAAACAAGGTTAACTTAAATGGCATGGATATCATAACAGGAGGAAGCATAATCATGCCCATTGACATGAGAGTGCTTGCCACAACCATGTCGATTACAATAAACGGAATAAAAAGCAGTATCCCGATTCTAAATGCTATAGTTAGTTCGTTTAAAATGAACGCGGGAATTAAAATATACATGGGAACATCATCCGGCCCGTTGGGTTGTTCAAGGCCGCGCATAGCCATAAAGAGTTCAATATTACTGTTACGCTGGAATACACCGCTGCGGCCTTCCAGCTCGCGGGTCATCTGCCGGAACATAAAACTTCTTAAAGGAGTTTCCGCTTCCCTGTACGCGTTTTCCACCGAAAGTTCTCCTGCAGAAAGAGGCCTTATGGAATTGGTATAAATTGTACTAAATGTTGGCCACATGATAAGCACAGTAAGAAAAAACGCAATTCCCATTAACACCTGATTGGGCGGAACCTGCTGTAACGAAAGAGCACGTTTTATAAAGTCCAGAACAATAGCAACCCTTAAAAAACTTGTCATTAAAATGATAATACTGGGTGCAAGAGACAGAACAGTTAACAATAATAGTAGCTGCAAAGAAAAAGCAACTTCCTGCCCCGTTTGAGGATTACGCACGGACAGATCGATAAATGGCACAACAGGCGGCTGCGGAGGCGCTAACATCTCCATTGTTCCCTGAACCGATAAACCAGGAAACGGATCTACCTGCGCATTAGCTGCAATTGGAATGAGAAAGAATAAAACAGCGAACCACACCAACACCACATTCCTCATTTTTAAAGCCCCTTCAGCCTTTCGCGGCGTTTACGGATATCATCAGCGCCGGGGTTTTTTGCAGTAGTACGAATACCCACACGGCGCAATGCAGACATAAAATCACCAAAACGCGATGTCGTTCTCTCGCTTTTTCTTGATTCTTCAAGCAGCATTTCATCGATTATT
>JAITFY010000095.1 GCA_031281025.1 Treponema sp.
TTTGCGCTTCAACAGGCGGAATCCGCCAATAGGGCAAAAAGCGATTTCCTTAGCACTATGAGCCACGAAATTCGTACTCCAATGAACGCAATTCTGGGTATTACCGAAATCCAGCTCCAAAACGAAACGCGCGATCAAAATATTAAGGAAGCATTTGAAAAAATATATGTTTCCGGTAACCTTCTGCTTGGGATCATCAACGACATATTGGATCTGTCAAAAATAGAGGCAGGTAAGCTGGAATTGGTTGTCGAAAATTACGAAACTGCCAGCCTGATCAGTGATACTGTGCAGTTGAATATAATTCGTATTGGCAGCAAACCAATTGAATTTGAACTTTCTATAGATGAAAACTTATTATCTGTCTTGTCGGGCGATGAACTGCGAATCAAACAGATTCTGAATAACCTGCTTACCAACGCATTCAAATACACCGAAGCAGGCAGAGTTATATTGTCGGTTACCACAGAACCGGGAACTACTGATAGCGACGTAACGCTGGTTTTATGTGTAAGCGATACTGGCAGGGGTATGAACCAGGAGCAGCTGGAAAAATTGTTTGATAAATTTATCAGGTTTGACCAAGATATTAACCGCACAGTCGAAGGCGCTGGGCTGGGATTAAGCATAACGCAAAACCTGGTAGAACTTATGAATGGCAAAATTACCGTAGAAAGCGCTCCGGAAAAAGGTTCAATCTTTAAAGTATACTTGCCACAGGGCAAAGTTGGCTCCTCCGTATTGGGCGCTGAATTGGCGAATAATCTGCGCCGGCTTAGAGCAAGCAGCAGAACGCAGATTAAAAGAAGGCTGATAACGCATGAACCTATGCCTTATGGCAGTGTTTTGATTGTTGACGATGTAGAGACAAATATTTATGTTGCCAGAGGACTTTTGACGCCATACGGTTTAAAAATTGACTCGGTTAACAGCGGATTTGAAGCGATCGAAAAAATCGAAAGCGGCAATATGTATGACATTGTGTTTATGGATCATATGATGCCAAAAATGGATGGTATTGAAGCAACAAAAATCATGCGGGGCATGGGGTATGATAATCCAATAGTTGCATTAACAGCAAATGCCGTAGCAGGGCAGGCAGATATCTTTCTTAGCAATGGTTTTGACGGTTTTATTGCAAAGCCCATCGATATACGCCAGTTGAATGCCGTACTCAGAAAATTCATACGTGATAAACAATCGCCTGAGGTTATTGAGGCAGCTCTGCAGGAAGTATCCCAAAAAAACGAGACTTTTTCCGTAAAAAAGCTGGGGCTGCCTGCCAGCACACGTATTACGGAAGCTTTTGTGCGTGACGCTGTTAAAACTATTGGAGTGCTGGATGTTTTAAATGAAAAACAAGGCCCGTACAATGAAGAAGATAAACTTTCGTACGACACCAATATACACGGAATGAAAAGCGCTCTTGCACATATCGGAAAAACTGAGTTATCCGCCATTGCATTTAATCTTGAGATGTCTATACGGGATATGGATGACGAAACAATCAGATACGAAACCTCTGTGTTTGCCGATTCGCTTAGGACAGTGGTTGAAGAACTTGCGCAAAAAAATGAATCTAAAATCAACGAAACAGTGGATGAACATCAATCATATTTGCACGAAAAACTGCTTGTTATTCAGGCAGCGTGTTTTGAGTATAACGAAAAAGTCATAGACGATGCAGTGACACAGTTAAGAAAGATGTCCTGGACGCAATCAACTCATAAACTACTTGAAACGATCGGCAAACATTTACTGCACAGTGATTTTGGTGAAATCATTATTGCAGTGAATAAATATCTGGAATTATAATAATTCTTTATTCCTCTTTTTTATTGTACAAGATCGGCGGCAGACCTGGAAATTGGCGCCATTTTAATTTTTCTTCAACTGTAGATACCTTGTAAAGCTGCACATTGTTTTTTATCAGTACTGCCTCAGCTTCTTTGGGAATATTGTCATCTGTAAAAACTCCGGAAATTTTATCAAGTTGAATCATGCTGCATGTTCCACAGCGTTTGAATTTCTCTGCTTCTGTTAACACATATACTTTATTTGCAAATTTTGTAAGACCTAATGCTGTTTCGGCACATTGAAAATCTTTACCCGTAAATCCCTGATTGGGAATGAAACCATCTACACCCAAAAAGAATTTGTCAACAAAAAATTTTCTGGCAAATATTTTGGTCATATTTCCGGTCACTGTCTCTGAATCCGGCAAGAAATATCCGCCAAGAAGGATGATTTTTATTCTCGGATGATTACAAACAAATTTTGCAACAAAAACCGAATTGGTTATTATTGTAATGTTTTTTCCGGTAAGAGCAAGCGCTTCTGCAAATAATGCACAGCAAGAACCGGATTCGATCATTATGGTTTCACCATCTTCGATTGTTTGCGCCGCAGCTATGGCTATCTTTTTCTTTATCGGATAACTAAAAGCTAGCCGTTTGCCAATATTATTTGAACCATCCAGACTGACCCAACCACGGCTGCGACGGATTATTCCAAGTTTTTCAAGTTCAACCAAATCATTGCGTAGTGTCACCTGAGAGACATCTATCAATTCTGCAAGCATGGTTACTTTTATACTTTTATTGTTTGCCAACAAGCCCATTATTCTGACAGTTCTGTCCTTCATTGAGTCTCTCCCTTTCAATCCATCAAAAACTGAAGTTATGAAATCAAATATCAGTACTGTAAGAAAAACATAACCAAAGCGCTAAAAAACCCGGTTATATTTGAAAAGCCTATATTTATAACTCCAAAGAACGGCTTTCGATTCTTTGCTGTATGTAGGAGGCAAACTCCTCTATCTTCATCGCAGGAAGCTGTCTTCCGTCACGAAGGCGTATAGACACAGTTTCTTCATCGGCTTCACGCTGGCCAACAACAAGCATGTAGGGGATTTTACGCGTCTGGCAGTTCCTGATTTTTGCGTTCATGCGATCATCGCTTAACTCTGCCGTTATGCGTAAATTAAACGCGGCGTTTACCAGCGCTTTTAGCTGTTCTACAGCTTTTTTGGCATAATCGTTAAACGTTTCGGATACGGGAATTACAGCGGCTTGCTCAGGCGCTATCCACACAGGGAATGCTCCGCCAAAGTGTTCGATAAGAACGCCAAAAAACCTTTCCATACTGCCCAAAAGAGTGCGGTGAATCATGTACGGGCGTTTGTGCTGTCCGTCACTGTCAACAAAAGTCATGTCAAAACGTTCAGGTTCGTTAAAATCAAACTGAATAGTCGTCATCTGCCATTCGCGGCCAAGTGCGTCTTTGATTTTAAGATCGATTTTAGGGCCGTAAAAAGCGCCGCCGCCTTCGTCAATTTCGTAAGTTAGACCTTCTGCATCTATCGCATTACGCAGACTTTCCAGAGCCGCATCCCATCTTTCCTGTTCGCCTACGCTTTCTTCCGGTCTGGTTGCAAGATATGCTTTAACCTCGGTAAAACCAAAAACCTCCCATAAACTAAGGCTAAAACGCAAAACTTCCCGTATTTCGCTTTCTATTTGTTCAGGCGTACAAATGATGTGGGCATCATCCTGAGTAAAACCGCGTACGCGCAAAAGGCCGTGTAAAACACCGGAACGCTCATACCGGTACACTGTTCCAAGTTCGGCCCAACGAAGCGGAAGGTCGCGGTAGGAGTGTCCCTTGCAGTTATAGATCAATATATGAAAGGGGCAGTTCATTGGTTTTATGTAATAATCCTGGTTGTCAATTTCCATAGGGCTGTACATGCCGCCTTTGTAAAAGCCAAGGTGCCCCGATTTTTCCCACAGCCAGCTTTTGCCGATGTGAGGCGTATAAAGTATTTCGTAACCGTTACGGTAATGCAGCTGCCTCCAAAAATCTTCGATGGCAACCCGCATCCTGCCGCCGTGGGGATGCCAGTAGATAAGCCCTGCGCCAGCTTCTTCGTGAGTCGAGAAAAGATCCAGTTCTTTGGCGACTCTGCGGTGATCCCTCTTTTCGACTTCTTCCAGAAAAGCAAGATGGGCTTTTAAATCTTTGGGATTTTCCCAGGCCGTTCCGTAAATACGGGTAAGCATCGGACGTTTTTCATCACCGCGCCAGTAAGCGCCGGCTATACTTTGCAATTTAAACGCAGCAGAGTTTATCTCCCGCGTATTGGCAACATGCGGCCCTCTGCAAAGATCGCCCCACTGCGAAACGCCGTCTTTATTGTGGTTTTCGTAAATTGAAATTTCTTCATTTGCCGGCAACTCATTGATAAGCTCGAGCTTAAATTGCTCGCCGGTAAATAACGCTAATGCATCTTTGCGATTAAAAGTAACTTTAACAAAATCCTGGCGGCTTTCGATTATTTTTTTCATCTCGGTTTCGATGATGGCAAGGTCATCGGTTGTGATAGGACGAGGCAAAAGGAAATCGTAGTAAAAACCATTTTCGATACTTGGGCCGATTGCCGTTTTGGTTCCCGGAAGAAGTTTTACCACAGCCTGCGCCATGATATGGCTTACAGAATGACGAATCGTTGCTAACCTTTGGTTTGCAAACTCTTGGTTTGAATCCTGGTGTTTGTTTTCTGACATGTTTATAGGATAACTCTTAAACAGATAAAAGTCTACAACCGATGGGGTGACAGTCACTCATCTTGGTGTTACATTTAAACGATGAACATTGAACTACTTGCTCCTGCCGGTTCACCCGAAGCGCTTGATGCTGCTATCGGAGAAGGTGCCGACGCTGTTTACCTTGGCTTAAAGGATTTTAACGCCCGTTTGAGAAGCGCCAATTTTACTTACGCTCAATTTGAAAGCGCATTGCGTTCTCTTAGACGGATGAAAAAGAAAGTTTACGTCACTGTAAACACGGTTTTTGAACAACGTGAAGCTGATCGCATGTACCAGCTGCTTAAGTACCTCGCTGGACAGGGGCCGGATGCGCTTATCGTACAGGATTTTGGCGTTGTTGCAATGGTTCGCTCAGAGTTTCCTTCATTGCGGCTTCATGCATCTACGCAGATGAACATCGCTTCTGCAAGAGGAGCAAATGCGCTTTCCCGCCATGGTATATCGCGTGTGGTTTTGGCGCGTGAACTTTCCCTTAAAGAATTGCAAAGTATCAAGACAGAAACCAATCTGGAACTGGAAGTGTTTGTCCATGGCGCTCTTTGTATCAGCGTTTCCGGCATCTGCCTTTTTTCAAGTTACCTTGGCGGTAAATCTGCAAACAGGGGAATGTGTACTCAGGCTTGCAGAAGGTTATACCGGAAACTGGATAACTCCGAAGGTGAGGGTTACTATTTTAGCCCCAACGATTTGCAGCTGCTGGAACATGTTCCAGATTTGGCAGCAGCAGGGATTAAGGCGCTCAAAATTGAAGGACGCATGAAGAGCGCATCCTATGTGGGTGCGGTTGTCTCTGCATACCGGCTGGTCACGGACGCTGTTATATTGGGAGACGAAGACCAAATACGGCACAGTATCCAGCAAGGGCAAGAGATTTTGCGTAATGATTTTGCGCGGCCTAAAACGTTGTACTTGTTTAACAAGGGAGATGATCTTTCCAGCGGTATTGATTGGCTGAATCCTGAACAGGATGGCGGGACTGGGATTAGTCTTGGAAGAATTCTTAAAGTGAAGGGCTCTGGCGGCGATAGATGCGCGCTTGTTTCGCCTCCGCGAGGGCTTGTACCATCAGTGCGGGATTCGGTGCGTGTGCACAGCAGCGATGATACCGGAAGAGTTTCGCATAAGTTAACTTTTGTCCAAAAAGCTTCTTCCGGCAAAACCGGCGGCTTCGCTGCCGGCAGTTTTTGGATTTCCATCCCTGAGAATTCATCAGCGGGCGATTATGTTTATCTGATACAAACAAAAGAAATGCGCAAGCGTTAT
>JAITFY010000019.1 GCA_031281025.1 Treponema sp.
GGTTGATGAGCTTCGTATTGTTCCCGGAACTGGGGAACTTATTCGCCAAATCGAAAGCTTTGAATTTGAGTCCGCAGCAAGGATACTTGCTGAATTAAGGAAACAATGGGTTTAAGAGGCAGGATTAACATGAAAAAAAACAAAGTTAAAATCAATATAATACTGCCTGGTATTCTTGTTTTGGTTATGTGTTATGGATGTACAAACCATTCATCTATTGTTTCAATGGAACATATCTCGTTTAGGGATATTCCAGGTGTGACAGATGAGGAAATCAAAGCCATAGAAGAATTACAGAAACAATACAGCTCTTTTGTATTTGGCGCCACTTTAAGTACAGAGTCGTTTTTTACAGAAGACGGTGAAATCGGCGGATATATTGCCCTGTTAAACGATTGGCTAACTGCATTGTTTGATATCGAATTTATACCAGAGATTTTTGTTTTAAGTGATATGCTTGCGAGATTGACAGCAAGAGAGCTTGATTTTGGCATAATAAGGGACAGCGAGGAACGCAGGGAAATATTTAATTTAAGTGACTCAATCGCTCACCGTATAATAAAAATGATTCGCCTTGAAGGCAGCCTGCCTGTTGACAGAATAACAATGACGCGTCCGCTGCGTTATGCGTTTCTGGAAAACTCAACCACTTATGATATGGTTTCTGCCGTGCTTGCGCCCGAAACATACGAAGCCCTCTTTGCAGCCGATTATGATACCGGTTATCAAATGTTAAAAAACGGCAGCGCCGATGCTTTTTTGGAAGCAGGTATTGCCGAAGCTGCTTTTGACCAATATGTGGATGTATATTCCGTAGAATTTCTTCCCTTGCTTTTTAATTCTGTAGTTATGGCAACGGCGAATCAGGAACTTGCCCCAATTATTTCGATTGTCACAAAGGCGCTCCAAAGCGGCGGCAACTTCCATCTAAACGATCTATACAGGATCGGATACGATGAATACAAAAAACAAAAACTCTTTATGCAGCTTAATGAAGAAGAAAGAACGTATATACAAAATAACCCTGTCGTACGTGTGGCTGCCGAATACTACTTTTATCCGATCTCTTTTTTCAACCCCTATGAAAGAAAATGGGAAGGTATCGCTTTTGACATATTAAATGAAATAGAAAAACTCAGCAGCCTTAAATTTGAGGTTATAAACGACCAATATACAGAATGGCCTGCTTTATTAGAATTGGTGCACAGCGGAGAAGCGCAATTAATCACTCTGCTTGTTTATACCGAAGGGCGAAGCGGTAATTTTTTATGGCCAAGGCGCTCATATATGACAAGCAAAAATGCGCTCTTGTCCAAGCAGGATTTTCCAAATATCAACATCGTAGATATACCTTATGCAAGAATAGGCCTGATTAAAGATATGGCATACACCGAATTGTTCCTGAACTGGTTTCCCGATGCGATAAACATAACGGAGTACAATAGCCTGAACAATGCTTTTTATGCGGTTGATCGCGGCGAGATAGATCTGGTTATGATAAATACAATAGCTCTGTCAACCATGACAAATTATTATGAGTTTTCAGGTTATAAGGCTAATTTCATTTTTAACTTACCCTTTGATTACACCTTCGGCTATAGCAAGGATCAATCTGCCCTTCGTTCCATAATAGACAAGGCGCTTCTCTTGATCGATACAGACAGAATAGTGGAACAGTGGGTGACCAAAACCTATGATTATGAATCAATGCTGCTTAGGACTCAGCGTCCCTGGCTGATCGGCGCAATCGCTTTGTCTTTAATAATACTAACTCTTGTATCTGTTCTCCTCTTAATAAGCCGTAAGACAGGAAGACGGTTAGAAAAACTTGTCAAGTTACGAACAGGCGAACTGCAGCTGCTGACAGAAGAAGCCCGTTCCGCTTCACGTTCCAAGTCTGCTTTTCTCGCCGTTATGAGCCATGAAATAAGGACGCCAATGAACAGCATCATGGGATTTGCAGAACTTGCAATAGACAGCGATTCAGTAGTTCAGACAAGGGATTATCTTGGAAAAATAACTGACAGCACAAAATGGCTTTTGCTTATCATAAACAATATTCTGGATATTTCAAAAATAGAAGCCGGTAAAATGGAATTAGAGCGGGTTCCCTTTGATTTTCCCGAGATTTCCTCCCGCTGTCAATCCGTCATACTGCCCGCCGTTAAAGAAAAGGGTCTTGAATTGAGTGTTTATACAGAGCCATTGACAGATAAAAAGCTGCTTGGCGATCCTGTAAGACTTTATCAAGTACTTATAAATCTATTAAGTAATGCTGTAAAATTTACAGATTCAGGAACTGTCAAATTCTCATCAACAATAAAAAATTTGTCTTGCGGCAACATTACTATGTTTTTTGAAGTTAAGGACAGCGGCATCGGCATGACAGCCGAGCAGGTTAAAAATATATTTGAACCCTTTGCACAGGCAGACTCCAGCACTACCCGCGATTACGGCGGAACAGGTCTTGGTCTTGCTATAGCAAGAAATATCGTAGAATTGATGGGCGGAAAGCTTTTGGTAGATAGTTCACCCGGCGCCGGCAGTACATTCAGCTTTGAGCTTACTTTTGAAACAATTTATGTGTACGAAGAAAAACAAGAGCAGGCTAAGTTTGATATGCTCGAAAAACCTTACTTTGAAGGTCTTGTTCTTGTTTGTGATGATAATTTAATGAACCAGGAAGTTATATGCACTCATCTTGAACGAGTGGGGCTTAAAACTTTAACAGCGGATAACGGTAAACTTGGCGTAGAGATTGTTCAGGAAAGAAAAGACAAAAACGAAAAACCTTTTAACCTAATATTTATGGATATGTATATGCCGGTTATGGATGGTATTGAAGCTGCGGTTAAAATAAATGCGCTTGATACAGGAGCTCCGATGGTAGCAATGACTGCAAATATAATGACAAGCGAGCTGGAAAAATATAGAAGAAACGGGATGCCCGATTGTCTGGGAAAACCTTTTACATCACAGGAGTTGTGGCATATTCTGTTAAAATATCTTAAACCCAAAGGTTTTAAACCTTCAGGTTCGATGCCTTCAAATGACCTAAATAATGATGAACTGCAGACAAAGCTGCGGTTAAATTTTGTGAAAAACAATCAAACTAAATATAATGAGATTTCCAATGCAATTGCCGCAGATGATATAAAACTTGCCCACAGGCTGGCGCATACTTTAAAAGGAAATGCTGGGATGATTGGAAAAACCGGTTTAAGAAACGCTGCTGCGGAGCTTGAGGAGCTGCTCAAATGTAAAATCGCCCCTGTTTGGGAGAGTAAAATGAACACTCTCAATACCGAATTGATGCTGGTTCTTGAAGAGCTAAAGCCGCTGCTTGAAGAAACCGCTGTGTTGGAAAACTCCCAGATACCGGACAGCGCTCAAGTTTTGAAGCTGTTTGAAAAGCTCTCTGGCATGCTGGAAAATCTAAACCCGGAATGTATTAGGCTGCTTGATGAGATACGTGTTGTTCCCGGTACAGAAGAGCTAACACGGCAAATTGAAAGCTATGAATTTGAAGCCGCAGCTGCAACCATAACAAAGCTTAAAACGTTACACGATTAGGATATCTTAAGGAGAAAATGTATGCAAATTAAAAGAAGAATTTTCTTTCCTATGATAGCGCTGACGATTGTAAGCTGCGTTGCCGTTCTTGTTTCATTTTTAATATTATTTAGTAATAAATACGATGCTTTCATGCTGGATAAAGTTTATGTCGCCATGAATACAGTCGAATATAACATAAACGAATTTATATTAAAAGCGCAGATTACAGCATTAGCGTTAGGAGATAATCGCGACCTTAGTGAAGCAATAATAAATAGTGACCGTGCCAGGATTTTTAATGTGGCATACACTTTAAAAACAATGGCACAACTTGATTTTTGCACAATTGTTGATGCGACAGGAGAGGTTTTGATAAGAGTGCATGACCCAGGCAATAACGCCGGCGGCAGCCTTGCAGAACTTCCTCACGTTATAGAGGCGCTTAAGGGAAATGTCAGGACATTCATTGTACCAGGAGTGTCTATTCGTCTTGGTGTGATGGCGGGTGCGCCGGTATATGATAGCAATGGTAATATCGTAGGCGCCATTTCTTTGGGATTCAGGCTGGATAGCCAGAATTTTGCCAACAAATTAAAAGCCCATTCCGGGTGCGATGTTACGGTTTTTATGTTTGACGAACGTGTTTCCACAACCATAAAAAGTAAAGACGGAACAACCCTGATAGGGACTAACGCGCCGCAGTACATATCTGAAAAATTACTGATAGGAGAACCATATACCGGCAGAACTAAAATCTTTGACAAGGATGTGCTTGCCAGCTACATCCCGTTATTTGGCGTAGATAACAGCGTAGTTGGAATAATTTCCGTCGATTATTTTACAGAGGATGATTCAAGGGAAATATTATTTTTTGCACTGGCCGGTATATTGATAACGCTGATTATACTCGTTTTGTGTTTATTCATAGCAAGGGTTGTTTCTGCCGCTATCAAACTAAAGCTGAAAAATATGCAGGAAGATTTGAACCTTGCAATAAAAAAAGCTGAAACTGCCAATAAAGCCAAGTCTTCATTTTTAGCCAACATGAGTCACGAAATCCGCACACC
>JAITFY010000026.1 GCA_031281025.1 Treponema sp.
GCGGTTTGTACAGAATTTTTTCCGCTTTGTTTTTGTACTATCATTGTTACTGCAGGCTGTCCATTTACCAAAACAATACTGGTTTCGTCACGGAGTCCTTCGTAAACATCGGCAAGGTCACGAAGGTAAATCATTCTGGGCATCTCAATCTGTCCGCCCGAAAAACCTCCGCCCCGGTAGGAAATAACCGTGTTTTTTAGTTCATCCAGCGATGTAAATTCTCCCATTGTTGTAAGAATGTAAGACATACCTCCATCAATTATGGTGCCTGCCGCTGTTTGAACATTCTGAGCAGCAATCATCTGTTGTATCTGTGTAATTGTAAGACCGTATGCTTCCAGGCGATTTTGCGGTATTTCTACACGGATTATTTTTTCCCTGCCTCCGCTTACCGATGCAGTTGCAATGCCGGGAGTCTGTTCAATGCGCGGAACAATTACGTCTTCGGCTATTTCGCGTAATTCTTCGGAGGTTCGCCTGTCCGATGTAACCATAAGGTTCATGATCGGGATCATTGACGGGTCAAACCTGAAGATCATCGGTGTTTCTGCACCAGCCGGCATGAATCTTCTGACCCGTTCAAGAGCATCCCGAATGGAGTTCGATGCATCGATTAGATCTGTGCCGTAGGTAAACTCTAAAATAACAAAACTTGAACCTTTACTCGATATGGAATTGACTTTTTCCAAACCCGATACACCCGACAGTATTGCTTCCAATGGCCGCGTAACAGAACGTTCAACTTCTTCCGGGCCTGCTCCCGCATACGAAGTAATTACTGCCAGAAACGGGGGGTTTATCTCTGGATACAAATCAATGGGCAAATTCATCATTGCAAAAAGCCCAAGTCCAATAAGGAGTAAAAAAATAATTAATATTGTTGTAGGCCGTGAAACGACCGTTTTAACCAGTCTCATAAACTACTCTCCGTTTAATTAATTTGCGCTTAGCGGTGTTATACGCTCAATAATATTCACCCTTGATCCGTCATCAAGCAATGTTTGCCCTCTTAAAACGATTTCTTCGTTGGGGGCAATACCGTTTTGAATTTCCATAACGCCGTCAATCAAAATTCCGGGAGTTACCAGCCTTCTTCTTACTATGTTGATTTCCGGGTCTTCTTCATCTTCTTCGATGACAAAAACAAACTGTTCTCCAAATCTGCTAATTACGGCGGATGCCGGAATCTTTACGGTGTTGTTTTTGCGCTCTATTATAATTTTT
Organism: Treponema sp.; assembly: GCA_031281025.1. GTDB lineage: Bacteria > Spirochaetota > Spirochaetia > Treponematales > Breznakiellaceae > WQXQ01. Next base: position 1,225 of record JAITFY010000026.1, read on the forward strand.
ACCCTTGCAAACATACCGGACTTTAATCTGTCTCTTGTATCCCGGACATTTACACGTACTTCCATAGTTCTGGACGCAAGATCAATTGTAGGCGATATTTCGCTTATGCTTCCGTAAAAAATCTCTCCCGGCCATGCATCAAGGGTAATTTCGCAAGGCAGGTTCATTGCCATTTTAGAAATGAATCTTTCGGCTATGTGAAGCCGTATTTCCAAACCGCTGCCTCCTGCAATCCGCGCAAGAGGGACTGCCTGATTGATTAACATTCCAACCTGTGCCGGCATGGCCACAATAGTTCCATCGATTGGAGCGGTTACAATGCTATGCATGAATTCCATTCCCGGGCGGGAAGGATCTACTGAGGCAATTGGATTTCCTCTTCTTACTCTGCTGCCGACAGATACATAAAGTTCTGTGATTCTGCCTGCTGCATCCGAGAAAACATCACCCGACGAGCCTGGAATAATATCCCCGGAAAAATTGATGTAGTCCTGGATTGGACCTTCAACTGACAGTGTCGTATTAACAGCAAACACCGGCGCTTCAAATTCCGTCACGCCTGTCTGAGCGCCGCCGCGTCCGCAGCCGGAAATTAGCAGTACAATCATCGATAAAAACAGATGTGTTATAAATCTAATATGCTTTTTCATTATCTTCTCCTTTCTGAAAGCGTTCCAAATGGAACTCCTATGGAATATTCAAGATCAATAAGACCGTTGAGGTAGTTAAATTGCTGCTCAAGCAGCTGGACTCGCGCCTGATGCAAAGATTGTTCGGCATTCTGAACCTGGAAATAATCCTGCAACCCCGCTCTATAAGCCTGTTCTGTTAAACGATATGACCTTTCGGCCAATTCTACAGTCTGCGCATGTGCATGTGCATTTGTGCGTGTTCTCTCGAGTGTAAGTATTATATTATAAATTTCGATTTCTGTGCCTACAACCATTTGTGCAAGACCAATAGTTGCCATTCTAATTTGATCTTCAATATTTCTGATTCCCTGAGTATCTGTACTGAATGGAAATAAACTGTGTAAACGAAGCGCAAGTGTAATGGAAAGAGAGCCTCTGTCTGTCCAATGGTTGCTCTTAAACCACGAATCCTTCCAGGGGTCTCTGGTAAAAATTTGATTTGTATTCCAGCTCAAGTTTAAACTTGGGTAAAGCGCATAGACCTGCATTTTACGTGTGCTTTCCAGCATCATTATTGTACGCCTTAACTCCTGAATATCAGGTTTTCCTGCGGCAGCTTTTGAAATTAAATCTGCAACATCAAACGAGATAAAATCGCTGTCTAAACTGCTGGTATTTTCTGATATTGGTATAAGTTCAAACTGAACATCGTAATCCATTCCAAGGAACATTGCAAATTGTGCCATAGAAAGTTTTAATCCGTTTTCTACCTGATCAATAACAGGCCGCATGTTTTCCCTTGCAACCTGAGCCTGCAAAAGAGTCAGTTCCGGCACAAGCCCTGCATTAAAATTTGCCCGAGCCATTTGTACCTGTCTTTCCATGTTTTCAAAACTGCCGCGCATAAGATTGATGTTTTCCTGGAGAAGCAGCATGTTGTGATAAGCTTTGCGTACATCACGCTCCAGCTGTTTTTTTGCTCTATCAAACTCAAGTAAACCGGTTTCGTAATCAAGACGCAGCCGGTTCATGTTTTCAAACATAACAAGACTGATATTAACCGACGCTTGAATGTTGCCGATAACCCGCCATTGGGGAATATCAATGGGATCACTCATAAAAAAACTGGATGAAGGATAAATAGTACCTGAAAATCCATTATGAGTGAATGGAGTTCCTGACGCTCCCAGTGTCGGAATTGGAAAACTGACAATAGTTGGAGAACTTGCTTCATTGTCCCTGTTTAAAGTTCCCGATGCCGTTATATTTGGAATAAACTGATTCCACGACAGCGAATCCGCGCGCCTTTTTGTTGCCAGGTTTGTGCGGCTTGATTCCAGACCAAGATTGTTTTTGATTGCAAGTTCAACCGCTTGATCGGGACTTAACAACATGGGCGCCGGTTCCTGCGCTTGCAGATTTGCAGATACAAACAGAATAAGCGCCAATTTAATAAAATGATTCATTTTTTAAAGCCTCCAAGACCTAATGTTACAAATTTATATAATAATCTGATATTATCGTTTGATGTTAATATATTGATTAAAAGGAACAAAATCCAATGGGATATTCGCTGCCTGTCTTCATCCGTTGCTTCACGTACCGGCTCAATATCAATATCCTCGAAAAGCCGGAAAATTTCAATATCCTTTCCCGGTTTGCCAAGGTCCAGTTTACGTGTACGAATCCAGCTCATTGCAACAAGAATTTCCGGACGTGATCGAAGGTAGGTAGCAACCGAGAAAATGCCCAGGTATAACTGCTGCGCGGCATTGGTTGATTTACCGATCCCCTGCCGGGCATATTCAATGATGTGTTTAAACTCGGTTACAAAAAGACGGCGCAGCATATCCTTCCTGTTTTTAAAACGCCCGTAAAGGCTGCTTTTGGAAAGCCCCAATTTTTGGGCTACCATTTCCATTGAAACATCCCATGGGCCGGCTTGCGCTACTGCTTCGGCAACTGCTTTAAAAAATGGCTCCGATTCGGAATTAAGAGCCATTTCTTCTACCTGCTTTTCCAGTTTTTCAAAATCAACAGCGACTTCATTTATTGAATAACCGATACCATGTTCAATAATTAGACAAATTGAATCGATAATTTTTTTGATTTGTTCGTCATTTGGCGGATTTAACATGGATTTATTTTTTTTATGAAAATTAGCCATTAAAAAAGATAGAGTGGCAAAAACAAGCCGTATAACTTTGGGATCGCCTATATATTTTTTTTCGATTATGGTTTGAATAACCGCCATATCTACACCGCGGGATTTTAATTGCTGTGCCAGCGAAAAACCATCAAGTTTATGATCGTATATATTAATAAGAAAGAATAAAAGAGCGTATACATTTTGGGCAAAGAAACCGCAAATGCCTCTTATTATGGTAGAAATACCTTTGTCTGGATCGTTTTCGTCAAGCGCTTTTTCAAAATCGTCACGAATGGAAGCGGCAAAATCATCAAGGAATTGTTCTGTCATGGCTTCAGTCAGGGCTTGCTTGCTTTTAAAGTGGCGGTAAAGCGCCGGTTTGCTTACCCCCAATTCGCCTGCAAGCTGTGAGAGACTTGTTTTCCTGTAAAAATTGCGGCCCCAAACCCGGAATGCCGCATCGATTATTTTGGTTTTATTCATGATGTTAACGACCGTTCGGTAACTGTTAATATAACAAAAATGATTATAAAAGGCAACAGGTTTTGAAAAGTTTTTCTTGCTAATATCACCAACTAGTATTATAATCAATGTAAGATAAGCTTTATACGTATAGGGCTTTTTATACAATAGGACCTCAAAGGAGAGGAGAGGCGGCATGGAAATTACTGATATCAGGGTCCGCAAAGTGACTGGCGGAGGAAAGCCAAAGGCCTATGTAACTGTTACTTTTGATGACTGCTTTGTTGTGCACAATATTAAGGTTATCGAGGGCAAAACCGGGATTTTTATTGCAATGCCCAGCCGAAAAACAAGGGCAGGGGAGTATAAGGATGTGGCTCATCCTATTCAACCAGAGTTTCGGATGGAGTTGCAAAGGCGTATTTTAGAAAAATACGAATCCGGAGATGTGGACATACAAGATGATGATTCATCTGATGATCTTTAATGTAACATCGTAAATTTAATTCCAGTCCTGTTGATTATTTCCCGTGATTTTGCTAGGCTTGTACTAGGCGAATGGGACGTCGGCAAGCGGTAAGCCCCCGGGTTTTGGTTCCGGTATTCACAGGTTCGAATCCTGTCGTCCCAATAGGGAAATTCCCGGTACATTAATAATGAGGTAATTTTATGAGCAAGGTTGTTTTACAGGCAAAAAATCGGCAGAATGTTGGTTCTGCAGAATCACGTAGAATCAGAAAAAGCGGCAGAATTCCTGCTGTTATTTACGGAAGGTCGGGCAGTGCGGTTTCCATTGATATGGATTCCTCTGATTTTATCAAAAATACAAAAGGAATTTCAGAAAGTACAATCATCAAGTTAGAAGTAGAAAATAAGTCTTATGATGCATTTGTCAAAGATACCCAAAGAAATATAATAGATGGTAAAATTCTTCACATAGATTTTTATGAAGTAGAAAGCGGTGTCGTTCTGCGTGCCAAAGTTTCTCTTGTTTTACAGGGGAATCCCATTGGTGTTCGCGAAGGCGGTATGCTGGAAAATCCATTCCACGAAATCGAGATTGAATGTCTGCCAAGCGATCTGCCGGAACGTATCGAAATTGACATCTCTGGTCTTAAAGCCAACCAGTCTCTGTATGTAAGAGATATCCCGTTGGCAAAAGGTATACGATTGCTCACCAACCCCGATCAGGTTGTTGCGCTGGTTAAGTTCGCCAAAGCAGAAGCCGCCGCCGCTGCAACCACAGAAGCTGCTGCAACCCCAGAAGCAGCCGCAGCTCCAGCAGCCGCAGACAAAAAAGCACCGGCAGCCGACAAAAAGTAATTTGGTATGTCCAATTTGCGAAAATTTTGAAAACACAGTTTCTGCAACTCTAAAAAGCTATCCTGTAGGGACAATATTTCTTGCAGCCGTCTCCGGCGGCGCCGACTCAATGGCGATGCTAACCGCTCTAATAAATTCTTCATTTCTAATTTCTAATTTCTCACTTCTAAAATGTTTACATGTTGAACACGGTCTTCGTCCGGCGGAAGAAAGCCGCGGCGATGCTGATTTTGTTTTTGATTATTGTAAAAAGAACGGGATTGAATGTTTTGTTGTACACATCAAGCCGGGAAAAATTGCCGCATTTGCAAAACGGAAAGGCATTGGCATCGAGGCGGCTGCCAGATTTTTCCGTCATAAAGCGCTTCGTTTACATGCTGAACAGTTAGGCGAAAATACCGCTATCTTAACAGGACATACCAAAGATGACTTGTTGGAAACGGCTCTAATGCGTGTTCTGCGCGGGAGCGGCCCTGCGGGTTTGGCTGTTATGCCAAAAAAGCGGGGGCGCTTTGTTCGCCCCTTATTGGCCAAAACCCGCGCCGATGTAATTGGTTATTTGACAGCCAAAGGGATTTCCTGGCGGGAAGATGCCACAAATACCGATGAGATGTTTCTGCGTAACAAAGTGCGCAAGCGACTGGTTCCACTATTGGATGAAGCCTTTCCCTCGTGGAAGGCAGGAGTTGACGCGATGGCGAATACTCAGTCTCTAACAGCTGATTTTATCGCAGAGGAAGCAAAAAAACGAATCAAGTGGGCTGTTCTTCCCGAATCATCATTTACAGAAACAAAAAACTTTTTTGCTCAGCCGCAAATTATCCGTGAAGAGGCTGTTTTTCAGGCGATTGATGAAATGTTAAAAAACAAAAAGAACTTTAAATCGATAAAGCGCTCTGTAATAAGGAAGTTTTGTTCTGGTGCAGCTGCTGTTGATTTGGGAGCTGTAAGGGTTAAACAGGAGGGGGAAAAAATAATTGTTTCTTTTGCGCAAAAAGAATTCTTTGAATGCGGAATTTCCAGGATGATATAATCAACAATAGTAACTTTTTGTTTTTTTATGTATTATTATTACAGGAGGATATTCATGAAATATATAAGGGTAGCGGCTTTTAGTCTACTTTTATTTTCTTTTCTTTTGCCTCTTTTTGCAGAAACTCTTACAACAGAGGAGCTGCTCCCTCTTGAAGAAACAAATGCAGATGAAGAGCTTCTTAATGAGGAACTCCCTATTAATGAAGAAGAACTCTTGATTGTCGAGGAATCTATCCCCGAACAAGAGAGCCTGCTTGTTATTTATGATGAAGACCTGGAATCCTTCTTTTTTGATGCTCCAGACCTTGTTGTTGAACGAGCTCCTTTTATTTTTGAGCCCCGTTCATTAGCTCAGATTTTTCCAAATTTAACGCGAAGCCAAAGAAGAGTAGCAACGGGTAATAGAGGTTTAAGGCATTATTTTACATCGGGCGGCTCTCCAATAATAATTCCGGCTTCGGATTCTGGAATAGATATTTTTAACAGTGTCATGAAAAAAAATCCTTCTCATATAGTAGAAACTCTTATAATATTTCCGTATAACGGAAGAGAACTAGACATGCTGGATTTATACAATGTATTGGGAAGAGTCAGTAGTATAAAAGACCAAATGCTTATTGTAAGAGACAGGCCTTTCCAGGTTTTTACCGATTCAACCAGAATCGAGAGCGCTCAAGTAAGAAGGCCAATTCCCGATCCTCCATTTGCAGATACGCTGCCTTATTCCGAAACATTATTTATTCGTCTTACAGAAATTACAATCGGAGAACTTTTTATTCGCGGAAATATTTCTTTTAGCCTGTATGGTTTAACTTATAGTATGACAAACTTTAGGGATGTATATTTTTTTATTTTCCGGGTTATGAGAGAAGAAAGATTCTCAATGTATATTTATCTTGAACCTGTCAAAGAAGGAGTTCTTGTTTACAGCATGTCGGGAATTTATCTGCCGGATTTTATCGCCAACAGAATAAATATGGATGTAAGCATAAACAATCGTATTACCGTAATAACCAGCTGGATTGCCGAAGGTTTAATGTTACAGGAAACAGTCAGACCACGAATACCTTTTGCTCAGTGAGGTTGGGGGAATTAAACAGCAGCATTTCATTCATCAGGAGAGTCAGTTAAAAAAGACTCATAAGTTTTTTGATTTATAATTTTATAAGAAGCATGAGGATAGGCTTTGGTAAAAGCTGCAGGGATTTTTGGGGATTTATCGCCCCATTTAAACTCGAATGCAGAAAGCTCATTGGCAGACTCTTCTATAAGATCAATCTCCTGTTTATCATGGGTTCGCCAAAAGTAATGATTACGTGATATACCAGTATTGTACATATTCTTAAAACGCTCTCCTATAAGCCAGGATTCCCACAGTGCGCCAATATCCTGACGAAGAGCAAGGGGAGAGAAGTTACCAATAACTGCATTTCGAATACCATTATCGTAAAAATACCATTTTCCGGTTTTAGCTACTTCTTTGCGAAGATTACGAGCATAAGCTCCCAGCCGGAATAGTACAAAAACTTTTGAAAGAAGATCAAGATATTTTTCTACGGTTGTTTTGCTCATACTGAGTTGTCTTCCTAATTCATCTAAGGATACTTCATTGCCCGTTTGAAAAGCTATAAGCCGGCAGAGATCCCGCATTTTAGAGGAATTACGCAATCCGTCAAGAGTCAGGATGTCTTTCAGAAGATAAGCTCCCACAATTTCCCGTAAGTATTCTTCTTTTTGTCTTGGAGATTCCATAAGCGTTACTTCGGGATACGAACCATAGATAAGACGATTCTCAAGATTTTGTCGAACTGTAAGAGCATCTTCCTGAGTTGCAATCTCCTCCAGCGAAAATGGGGTCAAATAAAACGCAGCGCTCCTTCCTACCAAGGGCTCGCCTGCTTTGTTTTGGAGATCAAACGACGAAGAACCGCTTGCAATAACACGTATACCAGAAACTTCGTCAAGAATTAGTTTGATTTTCCGGCCTATATCGGGAATGGCTTGAGCTTCATCTATAGCCAAAACTGTTTTTCCTGCTAATAGGCGTCGATAATTGGCCGCACTTCTATCTTCGAGCAGGGCTTGCACGTCATAATCTTCGCCATTCAGTACCAACGCTTCCGTTTTATTTTTTTTAAAGACTTGATTAATTAGGATCGTCTTTCCAACCCTCCGTGCACCAAAAACAAGAGCTGCTTTTTGGGGAGTCTCTAAATAGTCAATTATTCTTTTACATATTATCCTTTCTATTTCTTTCATTGATATATTTCCTTTCGTAAAACAGCGATTATAATAGCTAAATTTATGTAAATATCGCCATTACAATGACTAATATATCGTATTTTTATGAAATTGTCAAGGGTAGGAGTGCCTCAGTTTGCGAGTGCTTGTAGCATATTATTTTTTTAATTTTATTTAAAAATTCCGGTAAAAATAAGGGGTAAAACCCTCAACCTATTCGCTCTAGGAGAAAAAGGATAATGTGTTAAATTTTCCCGTTCTGTAACTTTAATAACTGGTCAATTACCGTTAAAGCGTAGTTTTGAAATTGAGGGTTTAACTCATAAAAAAGTGCTAAAATCCGCTCCTTTTTCTCTACAGGAGAACTGCAAAACATTTCCCCCTTTCCTGTTTTTAGCCATGTTTCACTAACCCCAAAAGTAAGGCAAATAAGCCGAATTATACGGTCGTTGGCTATTTTATGCTCATTTTCAATCCCTGCTGTATAGCCAATACTAACGCAAATTGCCTTTGAAAAGTCTATTTGAGACATTTTTAAAGTCTTTCTAAGCTGTCTAATCCGTTTATTAACCGTCATCTTTATAGAGATTACCTCTTTTTTCTATACAAAGCAAGGGTTTTTCTTACTAAGAATAGTTTTTTGCCCAAAAACGATTGACAGTATTTACTAAGTATGGTAATATATTACTTAGAAAACTATGGAAACAATAAAAACAGAAGAACTTGATGAGGTTATAGAGCAACTAACCGATGAAAATCGGCGGTATTTTATCGGGGTTTTAGAGGCTTTATATTTCGCTCAGAATATGCAAAAAGTACCAATATTAGAAAAAGAAAAAGGATAATTATGAATAATATTTGCGAGGCATTACATCAAATCTGTTTAAACCTTCCGAGGTATAAATACGAAGATTTTGATAACAAA
>JAITFY010000047.1 GCA_031281025.1 Treponema sp.
TTTTATTAATATGGTAAAATACAAAAAAGATGGGATTAACAACTTGGACGATCCCCTATACTGGTGGCTTGCATGGTTTGACAGAGACAGTCCGCAGGAGCTTTTAAAGGAGGTAGTTAGGATGGATACAGCGATACAGGCAGCCGATGAACGTTTTGCCCATATAACCAAAGACGAAGATGAATTACGCGCATATTACAGATATGTGATGGCTGAATGTGACAGAACTGGTCAGATAGATTACGCCAGAAGCGAAGGACGCACTGAGGGACGCACAGAAGGACATGCTGAAGGACATGCTGAAGGACGTTTTGAGGAAAAATACAAAATCGCCAGAAATATGTTATCCGAAGATTTACCACATGAACTCATTCATAGAATAACCGGCCTTTCTTTGGAGGAAATTAAAAAACTGTAGCCGGTGACACGTTCTTGACCCCACATAACGTTGAAACAAACAATTTATGAGCTAAAACGCAAACCCCGCTAAGGTGGAAGGGAATATGCTGCTTGAGGGGTGTCAGATGACAAAAGTGCCATACATGGCGCTTTTGTCATCTGACGGGCCCCCAAGTAACCCTAATCCCCATTCACTTCAAATCGGCGCATAGCGTTTTTTCACACGGTACAACACAGAAGACGCTTCCTTATACGAAGCATATTTTTCCATAAAGCAAGAACCAATTATGGCAAGCCCTAAAAGTTCCGCTTCTTTGTGGGCGCCTTCCAGTACTTCAAGGCCGCAAATGTCGGCTTTCATCTGGTTAAGATAAACGCAGTCTGCAAGGCCGCCTGTTACGCGCAAATGTTTTGCTTTTTCGCCTTTTTCCTGCATTACGGCAAGTACGTCTTTAATTGCAAAAGCAATCCCTTCCAGTATGGAATTGGCAAAATCCTCACGTCCGCAGGCCAATGATATACCTTCCCAGCAAGCGCTCACAGAACGACTGGGGACAGGAGAGCGTCCGCCTGCAAGATATGGACTAAATACAAGGCCGCCGCTGCCTTTTTTACTGGTTTTTGCAAGCGCGATAAAATCGTCAAAAGAATCGATACCCAAAACCTTGCAGCCCCATTCGATTGCCTTGCCGCTTGTATTGATGATACCGGAAACATTCCAGAAAGGTTTTATTGGGTGGGCGTATGACATAAGACGTTTGTCCTGTACATGGTTTAATGTACAAAGGTTTATTCCTTCTGATGAGCCGGTACGGTCAAGCGCCTCGCCTGGCTCTGACACACCGGATCCCAAAATTGCAGCAAAAAAGTCCGGCCCGCCGGAAATAACCGGGATGTTTTTTGCAAAACCAAAATGTTCGGCTATCTGGGAAGTGATAATACCAAATTGATCTCCCGGTCTTATAAACGCAGGAAACTTTTCTGCATCAAGGTTTAAGGTTTTAAGAACATCGTCATTCCAAAACCAGCGATCAAATCCATCAGAAGGAAATACGTTTTTTGCCTGCCCTGTTAATTTGTATGCAAGATATTCAGGGCATCCCAGGAAAAACCTGGTTTTATTGTACAGTTCAATCTCATCGTTTTTAATGCCGACAATTTTAGGCAGAAAAAAACTGGCATCAACAAAACCACCCATTACAGCCGATACTTCGTCCTGGTACTTCTCCGCACGCCGGTCAAGCCAAAGGCGGGCACTATGGCAGCGCGCTTGGTTCGGGACCAAGAGGTCAGCTGATTTCGGCTCTTCAGTTACGGGTACCAAAGTGGGGCCGTTTCCGCTGATTACGATAGCTTCAACGGATTTTAAGTTTCCCAATTTACGGCAGCACTGTTCAAATGCAGAAAACCACAAAGACGGATCTGCCTCATGTTTGGCGCCATCGCTTATACTAATGGAAAGCGGCATAGCGGCAAACGCCAAACGGTTTCCATCATAATCCCAAAGAGCAGATTTAAAATTGGTGGTTCCTATGTCGATGGTTAATAACATGTTTCATTTTTGCACTAAATAAGGACATCTTCAAGCAGCCCAACCAAAACTTCCGTCCCATTGCGGTAAACGTGCAGAGGTTTTGCTCCTTCTTCAAGGTAACAATGAACGATTACCCTAACGGTTCTCTCCAGGGAGTTTTTCACATCAGGTTCCTGGACGGAAAAAAGAGCGTAAGCAAGATTGGGGATTTCCACTCCCAAATACTTACGCAGGGCAGTACAGGGGTTAATCGCGTTTAAGTCTTGAGTTATCGAAAAAATGCAGGAAACTATGTCTTTGGCATCAAGTTTATTTCTGCCAAGTAATTCATCGTACATAAGACCAATTTGCAGGCAAATGTCGTCTTGGGTATTTTTACATTGAGCTGCGCCCCTTAAAGCATATAGTTTTTTCACTCATTTCCTCCGGAAATTACCAAAATAAATGTTTCCAGGAAGAAAATCCCCACACAATAGGCGATTATAGCCAAAAACAAGAGAATTCTTAATGCACGAGTTACCTTTGGTAAATAAAAAAAAACATAAATATTTTTAAATAATTTATACAAAGAACAAACAAACACTATAAACGAAGAATACCAAATGACAGAAAGAATCAAATATAATTTTTCATCCGAAAACTCCCATTCCAGAAGATAAATAACTAAAGAACCACTGGAAACTAGAAAACTAACCGTAAAAAGCCAATTTAATGGATTTCCCACCCATCTCTTAAAAACACCCTTTCTTCGTTCCACGTACCTCATTTTTCATTCCTTATTTCTTATAAAAGACGCTTGTCAAACAATCACCTTATGTACTATTATAATACAGTATGAAGAAATTTATAATCCTATTCATAATTTTGTTGGTTCTTGGCAGCGTCGGTTTTTTCTTTGGCTGGGTACAATTCCAGGTTCCTCCCGGGCAATATGGCGTTATCATTTCCAAAACCCATGGTATCGATCCTGTGCTTGTGCGTTCCGGCGAGTTCCGTTGGGTCTGGTATAGATTGTTACCTACAAATGTCCGTATTGCTGTTTTCAATCCTGAACATACAAAATTTCCAATTAACTTCCAGAGCGCCCTGCCTTCCGGTAATACTTATGCCTCTTTTACAGGTTTGACAAATGCAGATTTTAGCTGGAATGTTCAAGCCGAGATAACCTTTAGTGTAAACCCGGATTACCTTGTTCTTCTTGCAAAGCAGCATAATTTAACATCACAGGAAGATTTGAATTCCTACCTTGAACAAGTTGCAAAAGATATCGAAGTAATTATTATGCGTACACTGACTTCTGCTTCTTCCCTGGACGAAACATCAAGACTGGAAAACATTTTATCTGGAAATTCGGATGCCCAGATGGAACAGGAGATACAATCAAGATTCCCGCAAATCAGCAATTTTTCATTTTATATCAGAACAGCTGAGTTCCCGGATTTCATTCTTTACAGGCAACTACGCGCAATATACGAAGAATTCCTGGCAAAACAAAGTGAATATGTGACACTGGAATTCGGCAGAAGAGCGGAAAGACACATAGAAGCCCAAATGCGATTTAACGAATTGGAACAATATGGAGATTTACTAACCAGATTCCCGCTTTTACTGGAATATATGCAATTAGGACTGAATTAGGAAAACGTAACCGTAATCTACTCTATTTGTTATCTCATTGTTATTGAATAAAATTAGTTAAAAGTGTATAGTTATTTATTATAAACCGATTAAAACTTGCAAATTTAAGGAGAATATATGCACAAAATTGGGGGCATATTATTAATACTGCTTTTGGGTTTCCCCGTCATTCTTGCCGCTCAACAGGATGATGACCCCTCCGGCCCGGCAATAGAAACAGACTGGGACGATTTTGATTACGATTTATATGTCAGAGGAGATCAGACGTTTATTATTTCTCTTGGAACTATTTTTCCAACCCTTTTTATAAACAATGGGAATATTATAAACCCTCATAATATACGTTCTGTAGGCGGATCCGGCTCGCTTGTTTACAATTATTATTTCAGCCCCAAGTTTTTTATTGGAGGGGAACTTACAGGGATGTTCATCCACACATTAAGAAGATACACTTTATTTGTGGTTCCTCTTGGCATGAGGGCAGGAACCCAGTTCATTTACGGGCGTTTTGAATTCCCGCTTGCTTTGTCTTTTGGAATGTGCTGGCAGACATATCTGGATAATGGTTATTACGGAATATACATGAAAGCCAATGCTTCTGCTTATTTTAGGATAACATCGCAATGGTCGTTCGGACTTAATTCCAGTTTGGGATGGTTTCCACAATGGACAGATAAAAAGACTCAAAGAGTTGATGGAAGTTTTGCAAATTTACAACTTGCAGCACGCTATCATTTTTAATAAAGGTGAAATCAAAATGAAGTTATTAAAACCAGCAGTTTTTTGCAAGATGTTTATTTTTTTCCTTGCGTTTTTTTTATTGGGCGCTTGTAATGACCCAATTTTCTTTTTAATTTCTGAGGAAATTCCACTTATCCCCCCCCTGATAAAAGGCTCTCCTACAAATTTTGTTTTATTTGAAGATAAAAACGAAGATGATGAATTAGAAAAATATATATTTGCTGCATCAGGAAGAAATATTTTTAGATACAAAGATGGATTTTGGGAAGAAAACTACTTAAAGTTAGATTATAGAATCGGCCAACTGGCAGCAACAAAAGATTATCTATATGTATTGTGTCTTAGAGATACCGGTAGTGCGGTAACGATTAAATTATTAAGGTATGACAGAGCAGAATGGAAAGAAATTACAAATACTTGTAATGATTATACCGTTATTCAAACTATATTTTCACCTAATTTAGATGACAACAAATTATACATTGGCGCTCATAAAAGCAGTAGAACTGACGGTGTTTTAGAATATGCCATTCTTTTTGTTGATGGCGGCGAAGACGAAATAAAACCAACAGGTATTACCGGAATAAGAGCCTTACTAAATGGTGTGGCATCTAATGGTTCTGATACATTTTTTAGTACCAGAAACGGAATTTATTTAGCTGGTGGCAGTACAACCCCAATCCCAACTTTTCCAGCTACAGATGATAACGATAATCCCACTACCATTACCAACTTTTCAAGAATAATCAAACTTCCCGACAACAATGTTGTTGCATTAACCCAGAGTGGCAATGTTCATCAGTTTTCCGCTGCAAATATTGTTCGTACTCCAGTTGCCTCTTTTCCAGAAAATCGCGGCGACGCTACAGGTTCGTTTGCCATTTGGCCGGAAAAAG
>JAITFY010000067.1 GCA_031281025.1 Treponema sp.
AGCTTTTTTCCCTTGATGTGTCTGCAAACACCACAATGCCTGGATAACACCGCCCATTGCGGCGGCTTCGGAGCCGGTGAGAATTCGCACCGGAAGGTTCATTACATTGGCTGTTATGGTTTGCCAGAGCGGGCTGTTTGAACCGCCGCCGGTAAGCCGAATCTCTTTTGGTTTAAAGCCAAGTGAAGTAAAACCGTCAAGACCAATCCTCATTCCAAAGATCGCCGATTCCATTGTAGCGCGCACAAGGTTTTCCTTCTTGAAATTAGCAATGGTGATACCGTTAATGCTTGCTCGTCCGTTGGGCAGGTTAGGCGTTCTTTCGCCGTTAAAAAATGGCAAAACTACAATTCCATTTGCGCCTATCGGAGCTTTTTCGGCTTCGTTGTTGAACGCTTTTATGTCCATGCCAAACAGGCTGCGCAGTTCTTCGCTTGCTACTGTGCAGTTCATCGTGCAAAGTAATGGCAGCCAGCCTCCGGAAGATGAACAAAAAGCAGCAAGGTTTCCTGCCGGGTCGATAACCGGAGTTTTTGAAAAACCAAAAAGAGTGCCGGATGTGCCAAGGCTCATTGTCAAAAAACCGTCGCGGACTGCGCCTGTGCCTATGGCTGCCATCATGTTATCGCCGCCTCCAGACGAAACGATTACACCTTCGTTTAATCCGTAAAGCTCTGCCGCTGTTTTGTTGACCTTTCCGGCTGTTTTTTCGGAAGATGTAAGCGGCGGAAGGAATTTCTCTACATCGGGGGAAATGTATTTGCAGATTGCCGGCGACCACTTTCGCTGGCGGACATCAAAAAGCGCTGTTCCCGATGCATCTCCGTATTCGGCGTAGTATTCGCCTGTCAACAGGAAATTAATATAATTGTGAGGAAGAAGTATATGCCGCAGTTTTGCAAACGCTTTGGGTTTATGGTTTTTTAGCCAAAGAATTTTTGGGGCTGTATAACCAGGCCGCATTGGAAGTCCTGCTTTAGCGATTAGTTTTTTTTCGCCGCCTGCAGCTTTTGTTAGCTCGTCACACTCTGCGGTCGTTGAAGTGTCGCACCAAAGTTTGACGTTGTAGACGGATTTTCCCTTGTCATCCAGCGGGACAAATCCATGTTGCTGCCCCGAAACACCGATAGCTGCGATCGTCTTTTTAGTTTTTTTATCGATTTTATCAAAACAAATTTTTAAAGCTTCATCGTACCATTCTGTTTTTTGTTCTCTGGTGCCGTCATTTTCGGCAATTAAATCCAATGGGGCATGTGATTGGGCAACGATTTTCTTTTTTTCGTAATCATAAACTACCAATTTACAACTCTGGGTACCAAGGTCTATTCCGCAGATTGTTTGCATTTTTTTCTCCTTATTTTTATTGTAAGAACTCTTCCACGAATTGTCTACAGAAATTTTTCAAGCAGTTAATGCTGTCAAAGGAATAACATTTACTCCATCTTTGCGTCGGCATGCAACACCGTTTAATGTAATTACAGTTAATGCCGCAGGCGGCCCCATTTTTTCCTGATCAATTTTTCTGGCAAAGGCGAGTAAATTTTCTGCGGCTTCGTTCTGGGCGCTAAAGCCCATTTTTATTTCAAAGGCAGCCCATGTTCTGTCAGGGTATTCGATTACGGCGTCTACTTCCATATTGCGGGAATCGCGGTAGTGGTAAACTTTTCCGTCATGAACTTCTGCGTAAATTCTTAAATCGCGGATTACAAGAGATTCAAAGAGAAGACCGAAATAATTAAGATCGGCTTTTAGTTTTCCCGGTGATAATCCCAAAACGCCAACTGCAAGAGAAGGGTCTGTAAAATGATGTTTTGGCGCTTTTCGCAAAGTATCGGCTGAGCGGATATGTGTGTTCCATGCGGGAAGCGGTTCAATTACCATGAGACGTTCAAGCGCTTCCAGGTATTCAGTTACGGTTTCGTCGTTTAATTTTGCCTGATTGCCGCCTGTATCTTTTGCCAGCGAAGAAAGCGAACTTTCTGTTGAAATATTTCTGGCAAGTGATTGTATTAAACGTATAAGTTTTTGAGGGTCTCTTCTTTTTCCGCCAAATCTGTTTATATCTACCTCGGTAACAAGAGCGATATAATCCTGCATAAAACGTAATGCCGCCTTATTTCCTGCACCTAATAAATTAGGCCATCCTCCAATGGTGATTTTTTCTGCAAGGTCATCAAGACTATTTTCAATTTGACCGGATGCTGGTGCACCGCCTTTAACTACTTTGATAAGACTCACTTCTCCGCTAGACCAGCTTTTTTCAAACATCGACATTGGTCTCATCTTGATTACAGAAAAACGCCCTGCGCCTGAATGAAGTCTAACACGTTCTTCAGGATTCGCCGATCCTGTTAAGATAAATTGTCCTTTCTTTTTTCTGTTATCTACCTCCCGCCTTATGTAATTCCATATTTGAGGATATTCCTGCCATTCATCAATTAAACGAGGCACAGGCCCAGCCAATACAGCTTTAGGGTCAACCTCCATTAGGAGCCTCATTTCATCGTCAGTATCCATATGTACAAGGCTTTTCGCTGCCTGTATTGCGGTTTCGGTTTTTCCGCAGCTCTTTGGTCCCTGTATTAAAACTGCTCCAGATTCTTTTAAACGGGTTTGCAGTGTCTTGTCCATAAAGCGTTTTATATAATTTTTCATATTTAAAGTATAACACATCAACCCGAGAAATGTAAGCTTTTCAACCCGAGAAATGTAAGTCTTTCAACCCGAGAAATGTAAGTCTTTCAACCCGAGAAATGTAATGCATCTATGTGACAAAACAGCATATTTCCTGTATGATAATTTTTGTGTTTGATTCAAAGCTTACAATTTTTGCAGGGCT
>JAITFY010000125.1 GCA_031281025.1 Treponema sp.
CTTGGCCCCACCGACCCGCTTCAGGCGCCGGAAGGCACTGTACGCCGCGAATTCGGCAGCAGCATTATGGTAAACACAGCTCACGCCTCAGATTCAAACGAAAGTTACGAAAGAGAACAACAAGTAGTGCAAATCAACAAAAACCCTGTATCCTCAATTATCAAAGAGCACTTGAGATATTATTAAGGATAACCCACTATGAAGACTAATAAGGTAAAAACCAGAACTGGTGACTCAGGGATCCGGTTTCCTATTGGCGCCAAATTGATACTATTAATATCAATTATTGTTATTCTGTCACTTGGATCAATTACTGTCCTTGTTTCATGGCTTGTTCGCGGTGATTTGCGTATTTCTGCGGAAGAAAACAACTTTGAAACAAACCGCCGCTCGGCAATGGAAGCGGAAGTAACCATCGACAATGTGCGTTCCCATTCAAGAATGTTGATGCAGACTATTGCAGCAGTGGGAGCAGGCAGTACTATTGCGCAGCAAACTTCTAACCTTTTTTTCAGCGAAAACCCGCAGATTGTATCTGTTTTTTTTATTACGCCGGGAAACCCTGAACAATTACTGGTAAACAACCGTTTTTTTATTACACGCGAAATAGAAACACAACTGGCGGGTGCTTACTTTGATGATCAAAGAGGCGCGCTGGGAAGGGTTATACGCGGCGAGACTGTACTTTTAAACGCAGCCCCGCATTTTGGAATACCTGTCCTGGCTTTGTTTTTTCCACTGCAAACCGGTGGTTTTGGAGGCGTAGTTTTTTCTTCGGAAAACCTGAATCAGAATTTTGGCTATGGAATTAACCAATCCTACATGATAAACAGCGACGGTTATATTCTGTCTCACAGTGATTTTTCACTTGTCCGATCCGGCGTAAATATTTCCAGCGAGGATTTTATCCGGGAAATTCTGGACAGCCCGCAAAAAAACAGGCAGCAGCTTATCGAATCTGATTTTAGGCTTTTACAGTCCGGCTCTTTTGATAACGAAAACTTTCCTGTTATTCGCAAATTTGTAGCTTTTACAAGATTAAATACAGCAGGAACGGTTGTTATTACCAGCATTGAATACGACAAGGTATTCGAAGGCATAGCCGCTACAACACGGCGTAATATGTATCTTACCATTGCAGTTTTATGTATTTCGATTATTTTTATCTGGTTTTTCTCCAAAACAATCTCCATTCCCCTTAAAGCTCTTGCCTACGTTGCGCGTAACATCGAAGGCGGCGTTTTTGAAATGGACTTAAAACCAAAAGGACGCGATGAAATCGGCGTTTTAACCAATAGTTTTCAGAAAATGTGCGCAGCCTTGCATATTTTTGGCAGATTTACAAACAAAGAAATTGCAGTTAAGGCAATGCGAGGCGAGATAAAACCTGGAGGGCTTCCAAAACACGCTTCGATTTTCTTTTCTGATATACGTGGATTTACCGCAAAATCAGAAAGTTTTACAAATGTTTTTGGAGAAGATGCATCTGATCGTATTGTCCACTGGCTTAACAACTATTTTACCAAAATGGTAGATTGCGTAGAAAAAACAAATGGTGTTGTTGACAAGTTTATCGGAGATGCGGTAATGGCGCACTGGGGTACTGCCTACTCTGCGGGATCCCCTCGTAAGGATGCGTTTAATGCTGTTAATGCAGCTTTGATGATGCGTAAAGCCCTGTACGAACTAAACAAGGAGCGAGACCCAGACGATCCTGCAAACCCGTCCATTCAGATTGGATGCGGCATTAACTCCGGCATTGTTACTGCAGGACAGTTGGGCAGTGATATGCGGATGGAATATACTGTTATCGGCGATCCTGTAAATCTTGCTTCCCGTATAGAAGCTCTTACAAAACCACTTGCCGCCGATATCCTTATTTCCGAAGATACCTGGCTTTTAACTGAAGATAAGTTTATCACCGAAGAAATGCCGTCGGTAAGCGTAAAAGGTAAAGAAAAACCTGTACGGATTTTTGCCGTTATTAATACAGCAGGTAACGAAAAAGGGCCGCAGACTATGGCCGATGTACGCAATCTCCTTGGCATAGAAGCTCCGGAGATTTCCAAGGTAGATGTCAATGCAGACGAAAAAAAATACAACATCAACCCCAACAGTTAATTCTGTAAAAGCCAATCCCCACAGCGGCGGCGGATTGCGTTTAATCGATTTTCTTGTAGTTATTGTTTTTTTATCTATTGCATTATACTGCATTAATTTATTCAGATTGGATTTAATGCAAACTTTTTATTTACGGAATGTCGAACCTGTTGGCCAGATTGTAATAAGGCAAAACATTGTTCAACGCCGTCTTTCCGATCGTGTGCTTTGGGACAGGCTGGCAGCGCAGTCGCCTGTATATCTTGGCGATTTAATCCGTGTTGCAGAATATTCCGCCGCAACTTTGTTTCTGGAAGGCAACAGCATTGAGCTAAACGAAAATACTCTAATACGTTTGTCTCGTGCGGCGGATGGTGAAACTCTGCAAATTATCATGAATCAGGGAACTATTTCGGTTGCAACAACAGAGGACAGCCAAAGAATTTCTTTGGATATTGGCGGACGGCACATACAGCCGCTTTCTGCAGAAGTTCCAACAGTGCTTAACATTACAAGCGCTGATAACATTATAATACTGCAGGTTAATGAAGGAACGGTACAGGTAATTGAAGAACAGCAGACGCAGGAGATCCAGGCAGGAAGTTTTGTTGCCATCGAGCCGGAAACCATTGAGCCGGCAGAAGTACGGCTTGTTCAAAGAGCCATTGTATTACAGCCTGTTTCCAATGCACGTTACCTTAATTCCACCAATAATCCCATTCCTGTCAACTTTAACTGGAACAGGATCAATATAAATGCCAACGATTTACTGCGTTTGGAAATTGCATCTGACAGGAATTTTAATCACATTTATCATGTTTATGAAAACCTTAATAATCAGGCGTTGGTTAATGTTAACAGCGGTCTGTGGCACTGGCGGCTTTCCAGCACCACTACTGTTCTTGGCGAAGGCCAAATAACAGTTGTAGACGCCTCTGGGCCGCAATTACAAAGTCCTATGGAAAGAAGCGTTTTTAATTTTGTAGACGATTCGGCTGTTTTTAATTTCCAATGGAATGAAGTACATGGAGCATCTGCCTATATTTTAGAAATTTGCAATACGCCATATTTTACAAATCCTTATATATCCAGAGAAACCGAGGTTACTTTTTTTACCGATTCATCCTTAACAGAAGGCAGATGGTATTGGCGGGTTAAACCTGTCTTCCCGTCCTTTTTTTCTGGTAATGCTTCTTTCTCGCTGCCTTCTTCCTTTTTGATCGAACAAAAACATGTCAATCCGCAAGTAGAAGAACTGCCCCTGTCAGATTGGCTTGCAATCGAGATTTCTCCCGAAATTGCACAATTGCCAGGGGAACTTCCAATCGAAGAGGAAATTCCAGTTACAGAAGTGGCTGCCCTGGTAGCGCCAACACCTGCGCCCAGGCCTGCGCCAATTTCACCCTTACTTGCTGCGCAGAATTTACGTCCGGCAAGAGGGCATCGTTTTACTACAACAGAACTGCAAGAGCAAAGAAGAATAACTTTTACATGGCAGGCAGTTCGCGGCGCCAATGCGTATATTTTTACACTTTTCCAGCAAACTACAACAGGCAGGCAGCAGCTTCTTCAAACGCAGCCATTAAGCAGCCCTGAGTATGAACTTACAGATCTTAGAATATTGGATGCAGGAAATTTCATCTGGCAAATAGAAGCAGTGAGCTTAAACCAGAACGGCGTTATTGAACGGCGCGGAACCACTGCAGAAAGTACGTTTATCATGTATATATATTTTCCCGGTGCCATTCAACTAGAGGGAGTTGAGGTTTTTTTTGAAAATTAAAGAGGTAATGTTGTTTTTACTTTGCTAACTGCCAACTGCTTTATTTCCGATAATTTAGATATATGAATGGTCTTTTAGTTTTATATGCCTCAGATTTGTCAAAATATGCGTTTGAACCGGTTTTAAACGGGAAAAACTCCATTATTTTAGCATTGGAACAAGCGTTAAAGTTCCCAAACGTGGGAAAAACTGTACTGCTTGCCGATAAAAATGCCGATTTTTCCTTTTTAAATGGGATAGAGATAGAACAAAGAGAAAAGTGGACAAAACGTTGCCTATTTGAGAAAATTTCTGAATTACAAACGGGTTTTGACCTAATCTACTTTGCCTTTGCAGATACCCCCTTCCTTGATCCCGCCCTTGCAGGAGTTATTGCCGAAAGGCATTTGCAAAAAAGGGCCGAATACTCTTATGCAGACGGTTATCCCTTTGGGCTAACGCCGGAAATACTTTCGCCGGGAACTGCCGGGATTTTAGCGAAAATTCTTGATGTAGACGGCAGTGTCGAAAAAAACATTTTGTTTTCGGTTATCGAAAAAGATATAAACTCATTTGATATCGAAGTAGAAATATCACCTGTTGATTTATCATCCCACAGATTAGCTTTAAACGCAGATTCCAAAAGAAATTTTTTATTGCTTAATAATTTTCTGGATTCTTGTAATGGCAAAATTCCTGCTGCTTCTGATGTCGAACGCATTGTACAAAACCAGCCGGAAATCTTAAGAACATTGCCAAATTACTACTCTATTCAGGTTTATGGCGGCTGCCTGGGACAATGTAAAATCTGCCCCTACCCTCTTTTTACAGATGTAAAGGGAAGAAATGATTTTTTAGACTGCAATAAATTTGAACATCTTTTAGATAAGATAATCGAATTTTCAGGAGATGCAGTTATCAACTTTTCTCTTTGGGGAGAAATCGCCTTACATACGCAAAAATTAAAGTTAATCGAATCTGTAATAAAAAGAAGTGAACTAGCGCTAATTATCGAAACTTCCGGGCTTGGCTGGAAAAATGAAGAGCTTGAAAATATTTTAAGTCTTTGTAATGAACTTTCCTGTAATGCAGCACGAATTAATCCCCTCTCTCCCCTTTCATGGATTGTTTCACTGGATACTGCCGATTCACAAAAGTATACGGAACTTCGCGGGCCTGGCTTTGCCGAAGCCGACGCCTTTGCAAAAAAACTTTTGTCCATGTTTCCCGATGATTGTTATGTGCAAGCCGTACGGACAGACGGCTCAGAAGAAGATACAGAAAAGTTTTACCGTTACTGGAAAGATGCTGCCCCCAATGGTGAAAAAAACATTATTATTCAAAAATACGATCACTTTTGCGGGCAGCTTGAAAAAAGGCAGGCATCGGATATATCTCCCTTGATACGCCAAAGCTGCTGGCATTTAATGAGGGATATGGCTATTTTAATTGACGGCAATGTCCCCTTATGCAGAGAATATCTTGGCGCCTTAAAAGGCGAAACAGAACTTTTACTGGGAAATGTTTTTAACGATTCACTTGATGCCATTTGGAAAAACGGGGATCGTTATTACAGGGAACATTGTAAAAACAATTATACTGGAAGTATTTTCCGGGGGTTATGCGCGGATTGCGATGAATACTATACTTACAACTTTTAATGAATCAATAACACCATATACATCGGTAGGCGGCAAGGAACGTATTGCCAATACCGGCATTTCTGCTGTTGTTCTTAACTATCCCCCTTTTTCGCGAAGAGCATTTTTTTATGAAATCGAAAAAAAGGGTTTTGATAGTATAATTTCCATAGAATCCAATGTACCTCATTATAATATCGAAGAGCTGTCCAGCCGTTTTCCGTTTATTCGTTTTATTTTACCCAAAAATGAGTTAAACCTTGGCGAACAGATAAACCTTGGCGCATCAGAAACACAGAGTCCCCTGTTTTTTGTCCTTCGCAGCGACATGAAAGTAATCGCAGGAGGAACTGCAAGACGAATGGCGGAGCGTCTTACAAACGCCAATGAAAAAAGACTTTGCACTGTTCCTGTATTAATGAACTCAAATTATGAAGTTTTTCCGTCTATTGTAACTCCTCTAACTCAACGCAGAAAAATACATCCTGTTTTTTTGGAAGGACATACAGAAGGTGATTTAACTCTTTATCCTTTTGATGGTGTCGGAATTTATGATAAAAAGCGATTCATCGATATTGGCGGATATGACAAATCATTAAACAATAAACACTGGCAGTTGATGGATTTTGGCTTCCGTGTTTATCTATGGGGCGAGGAAATTGCCTTAAATGTTCAAACAAAACTTTCGTATGACGGCGAATTACCCGTAGAAAATACCACCATAGAAGAAAATTATCGAAGATTCTATCTTAAAAATCTTGCACCTGTATTTTTAACATATAAAAACAGTACAAACAAGGATTCTGTTGATCATGCCAGTCTTCCTCTTTACAGCTTCTTTTCATTTTTATTCAAATCGGGTGTTGATCTTTTTAGTGCATGGAAAGAATTTAAAACAAACAGAAAATGGGTATTTGAAAACAGATTCAATTTTAAAAAGGATGCACGATCTGTAATTGCTAAATGGGAAAACAATAACAATTAGGGAGTTTGATTTGACAGGAATTGTTTTACAGGCGCGCATTGATTCTTCACGTCTTCCGGGAAAATCGCTTCTTCCTGTTAACGGCAGGCCGTTTGTTTTTCGTGTTATGGAAGCGTTAAACAATGTTTCTGCAGATTTGCGTATTCTAACCTGTCCCGAAGATTCATACTCCTCATTTGAACATCTTGCACAGGAAGCTGGTTTTCATATTTTTGCAGGCCCAAAAGAAGATGTTCTAAAACGTTTTTGCAAAGTTATTCGTTATTTTTCGCTTAGCCGTATAATCAGGGCAACTGCGGATAATCTTTTTGTTTTTACTGATGCTGCCGACTCCATTAACTCTTTAGCTGTTTCGGTTAACGCAGATTATGCCGCTTACACCGGTCTTCCTTTGGGTGCAGGCGTTGAATCAGTATCTTCTGAGAGTCTTCTTTGTGCTGCAGAAAACGCCAATGCTTTTGAACGCGAGCATGTTTGCCCGTATTTATACAATAACCCTGATAAATTTGCAGTCCACCGCCCTCAAGCGCCTCATTATTGGCAAAACCCTGATTTTCGCTTGACTGTTGATACTCAAGAAGATTTTGATCAGGCAGTAAAATTGTATGAAACGCTTAAAGATGAAAAAGACCGGCATAATGGAAATACAATTATAAACAAATACCAAAAAATAATTCATGGAGTATAACGTATCCATGCAAAAAAAAAATATACTAATCGTGCCGGCAACGGAAAAAGGAAGAGGCGGAGGTCACTTAACCAGATGTATTTCCCTTACTAACGATTTACGTTATATGGACAAAGAAGCGTTTTTATTTATACCAGACCAGGACAGGGATTTATCAACTTTATATCGTTCTTTAAACTTCAATCCAAAATGGTGCATCACAAATGAGGAATTAGGGATTAGGAATGAGGAACTAAAAGAGAGCTTTGATTTCATCATTTTAGATCGTTATCAAACATCATTGGATGAACTTTTGCGTTGGAAAAGAATTGGGCCTGTCATTGGGATTGATGAAGGGGGGCTTTATCGTGATAGTTTTGACTTTCTGATAGATATTTTAATCCCAAAAGGTATGGTAAAGCCTTCTGCAAACTTTGCTTCTCCCGCGTTGGTTATTAAGAATAAATTTACCACTAACTCAAACCTACGGTTTGCACACGAACCATCACGAACCACTGATAAAATTCTTATTACGTTTGGCCAGGAAGATTCCGCAGGGCTTGGCATAAAAATAGCAAATAAACTTTCTGTTATGAAAAACAAACATGCTTTTGACATCACTTTGTTAAGGGGAGCTTTAGCAAATCTAAATCGAACCCTTGGTTCGGAAAAATTACCGCAAAATATCAATGTAATTGAGAATATTCCAAATTTAGCGGAACATCTTGGCGAATACAACCTTGTGATTACCCACTATGGTTTAACTGCCTACGAGGCCGCTTTTGCCGGAACACCGGTTTTATTAGCACACCCTACCAAATACCATAAAAAATTAGCCAAAATAGCGGGATTTAAGACATTTTCGTTAGGACAAAAACTTTGCGGCTTTGCGGCTCTGCGAGAGAAAAAAAAAGAAAACATTACCCTTGCCGAACTATGCAGCACTTTTTCACCACAAGTAAACCGTAATTGCCCGGTTTGCGGTGCAGATAACGCTCGAAGCATTGCACGTTTTAGCGATCGTACTTACAGACGCTGCAAACAGTGCGGCATAATCTACATGGATAGATTAACCAGCGCTTCGATTAAATACGAAAAGGACTATTTTTTTGAATCCTACAAAAAGCAATACGGTAAAACCTACCTGGAAGACTTTGAAAAGATCAAACAAACAGGAAAAAACAGATTAAAAAAAATAAAATCTCTTCTTGGTGTCCTTAAAGAAAAGCCCTCCATCCTGGACATAGGCTGCGCATACGGCCCATTTTTGGCAGCAGCCAAAGAAGCGGGTTTTTCTCCCGCAGGTATAGAGCCATGCGAGGACGCAGTTAAATACATAAACGAAAAGCTGGGGCTCCAGGCCATACATGGCATTTTTCCAAACACTTTGATTGCTTCTTCCTACGATGTTATTTCTCTTTGGTTAGTTATCGAACATTTTACCGGTTGCAAAAAAGTGATTGCACAGATACGCAAATTATTAAAGCCTGGCGGAATACTTGCTTTTTCCACTCCTTCGTTTTCCGGTATCAGCGGAAGAACAAATGTCAGGCGGTTTTTGTCTGTTAGCCCGCAAGATCACTTTACAGTGTGGTCGCCAAAAAGCGTAAAAAAAGCGCTTTCTCTTTTAGGTTTTAAGGTTAAAAAAATAGCGGTTACAGGCCATCACCCCTTGCGCTTTCCGTTGTTTGGAAAACTTGCAAAAGGCAGAAAAAGCCCTTTTTACTGGCTGCTGCTTGCTGTCAGTAAACTCTTCCGTTTGGGAGATACCTTTGAAGTTTATGCGCAAAAAAAGGAGACAACATGAAGGAAACTTTAATTATATTAGGTGCTGGAGTTATGCAGGGGCCGGTTATACAAATCGCAAAAGAACTGGGGTTTTTTACAATCGTACTGGATGGCAGTTCTTCTGCGCCAAATATCCCGATTGCAAATAGATTCGAGCAGATCGACCTAAACGATAAAGAAGGTATTGAAAGCTTCGCACGCTCTATTCAAAGTTCGACAGATTGTTTGGGAATAATGACTGCCGGAACAGATTTTTCCGCAAGCGTTGCCTGGACTGCAGAGAAGCTCTGTCTTCCCGGTATTCCTTACGAAGCGGCATTAAATGCGTCTGACAAATCAAGGATGCGCGCTTGTTTTAAAAACGCTGGCCTTCCCTCTCCCGGTTTTTTTACAATCACACCGGAAGATACATTTGATTCTATTCCTTTGGCTTTTCCGCTTGTAATTAAACCTGTCGACAATATGGGAAGCCGCGGATGCCGCCGTGTAAACAACATAAATGAGTTTAGCCAAGCCGCAAAAAGCGCTATTGGTTTTTCCCGCAGTGGGAAAGCGATTGTAGAAAGCTATATGGACGGCCCGGAATTTTCGGTTGACGCAATTGTTTACAAGGGCGAGATAACTATTTGCGGTCTTGCAGACAGGCATATTTTCTTTCCCCCGTATTTTATCGAAATGGGTCATACAATGCCAACAAATATAGAATTGGAAAAACAGGAAATAATGCTGGAAACTTTCCGTTATGGTATTCACGCGCTGGGTCTTGCCGGCAAGGAAAGCGTTGGCGCCGCAAAAGGCGATATCAAGTTAACAGCAAATGGCCCAATGATTGGCGAAATTGCAGCACGCCTTTCCGGCGGTTACATGTCAGGCTGGACATACCCCTATTCATCAGGAGTTAGACCTATCAAAGCTGCAATCCAGCAGGCAATGGGGAAAAAACCAGACGCCCTTATTCCAGTTAAAAATTGGACATGCGCAGAAAGGGCGTTTATCTCGATACCGGGGAAAGTTAAGCAAATAGCAATTAATAAAGAGCAATCAGCAATTTCTCCTGATTATGTTAACGATTTGTTTTTACGAGTTAAGGAGGGGGATAGAGTTTCTTTTCCGGAGAATAATGTAACAAAATGCGGTAATGTTATTGCTACTGCGCCGGACAGGGAAATTGCAGTTGCGGCTGCCCAAGCTGCTGCCCGCTCGGTTTTAATCAGGCTCGATTCTGAAGATACAGAGACGAGGGATTTCTTGAATAATTTCTCCACTTCTTTCCCGCCGGATGCTTTTGAATTAACAGATGATATGAGAGCCGCCCTCTTGGAAATACCGGAAAATGAGAAAATTGGAAAGCCTCATATTGGCTTAGAATTCACAATTATACCATTCCCTATTTTTACTTCTTCGAATCTTACCGATTATATGGGTAGAACGGTGGAAGAAGCCTTAAATGCAACGCGGTTTTTAACTGGTTTATCCCTTCCGGTTACCAACGAAAATGCCGAAAATATAATAAAGTTAGGACGATCTTTCTGGGCAGCATTAATCCGCGGCTCATACCAGGGAGCAGTCTATTACATGGAAAATATGGGAGCACAAATTGTTTAAAAAAATCATTCTCCTTTGCTTTTTGTTATTTATTATTAACTCCCTGTATGCCAACACCCTAAACGATACCCTAAGCTCGCTCCAGGCAATTTCTCCTGATTATGTTACCCAGTTTCGTTTTGATCCTTTGTTTCGCAATGGGGTTTTTAAATTTGGAGAGCATTTTTGTAATTTTTTTATAAGTAATAAAGAAGGTGAAACCGGATACCTTTTGTTTAATAATCAGGAACTTTTTGATGTTCCCCTGCCATACAATAGGGATGGGCAGCTCACTTTTCCAGAATCCTTTGTCGCTACTTTAACAAATACTTTTACGCGCCTGCATGAAAATGATGCCTCCAGATTCCGTATTGCCGCCATTATCATTGACCCCGGACATGGGGGAAGAGATTCAGGGGCACTTGGGACTATTTCTGCCAATGGCAGAAACACTCAAGTTATGGAAAAAGACATTGTTTTAAAAGTTTCACTGGCTTTAAGAGACAGGCTTTCAGCATCCTTTCCCGATAAACGGATTTTAATGACCAGAAATTCTGATGTTTTTATAAGCCTTGAACAACGGGCGGATATGGCAAATTCCGTCACTGCAAGAGATAACGAAGCAATTATCTTTATCTCAATTCATGCCAATAGCGCCACAAACAGAAATGCCAGAGGATATGAGATTTGGCATATTACATCGGGACATCGCCGCTTTCTTCTGGATACTTCCAGGCATAATTATTCGCCCGATATCCTTGCCATTTTAAATGCAATGCTGGAAGAAGAAATAAAAACCGAAAGTATACTTTTAGCTGATGCTATTTTACAGGGTTTCGATAATGGATTTGGCAGTTCCCTTCCTTCCAGAGGCCGAAAAGCAAATGACTGGTTTGTCGTAAGAAATTCAAGAATGCCCGCTGTCCTTGTGGAACTTGGTTTTTTATCAAACAATCAGGACGCGGCTCTAATGACCAGCGATGAGGGCTTGCAAATATTTGTAAATTCATTGTACAATGGGATAACAAATTTTATTGGTATTTTTGAGCGTTAATGACTGCATTTTTTAAAACTGTACTTAGATCCTCGCTAACATTCCTGTCTTCGCCTGTAAGACGTTATCTTTTTTTTATAGGTATAATAGTGCTTTTTGCCATTGTAGATTTTCTGGCTTTGGGGCTTGCACGAAGAACCTTTGTATTTTATAATATTGATAACGGAGCAATTGTCATAGAGGACCGGATGCTGCGGCATTCCCGTACCATGTCTGGAAAAAGATCAAGGGAGGATGATATTATCCGGTACACAGAGGAAACGCTTTTGGGTCCTGTTTCCCCAGATTTGCTTTATCTTTTTCCAAGGGATACCAGGCTTAAATCTCTTCTATTTCGGGACAGGGTTGTTTATGCTGATTTTTCCATAAGCGCTATTTTCCCTTTTTTGGAAGGCGGGAATGTACTTGACAATTTCCGTGTTTTATACGATGGTATCTTAAGGAATTTTTCGTATGTAAAAGACGTACGATTCTTTATCGAGGGCAACAGCGTTTTGCTTGATTTGTGGGAGGAAAGCCGGGAATTTTCCGAAATCTGACAAAATCGGAAAAACTTAAAAAATCGAATTTTTTACGTTTTATCGTTGACAAAACTTAAAAAATTTAGTAATATATAAATTGATGAAATTTTGAAACAAATGTTTTATTAAAGGAGCTTTTCATGAAAAAGGTGCTCATTCTTATCGTAGTTGCGATGTTAACGGTTCCACTGTTTGCCGGAGAAGGTGTTCTCATAGACTTCTCTTTGCTTACCGCGGATATTACTATCGGTGATGCAGATTCACCCAACCAGAACCAGCGTACATTGATGGATTTTTCCCATGTAGCAGGTTCAAACTTTGTTGATCGGCACAGAGAGGCTATGAGAACTTCTCTTGCGGTAGCAAACTGGGAAGTAATTCTGGCATCATCGGCCAGAACTGTTCAGAATTTATCTAACAGTTTTACAAGAGAAGCCAGGTCCAATCAGTTTGAAACTGTAATGGGCGTTCGTGTTCATTTCCCGGTAGACCCATTTAATTCATGGGCAATGATTAGGCCGCCTTTCGAAATTCCTGCTTATGAAAATACAACTGTAGATGCCGATGGCACTATCACCAGAATCGAAGGTGATGGCATAACGTCCATCAAAAGTCGTTTTGAAGCACAGGAAGAAGGGGAGCCTGCTTATGGTGTAATCAAGAATGTCGGCGTAATAAGAGAAATCAATGTACGCTATTATGGTCTTAATTTCCCGTATGGTCTTTCGGTAATTCTTATCGATAGCTTTGGCAATGAAAGAAACTATTTCATGGGTCATATGCGCCATGACGGCTGGCAGTCGGTTACCTGGAGAAATCCTGCCTATATGCAGGAAGCAAGAAACAGGGAACTTAGGTTAATGCCGCTTTATCCCTTCTCCACACCTTTTGTCAAGTTTGGCGGATTCTTAATCCAGCGTGATGCAGCCCAGGTTGGCGGAGATTTTGTAACATACTTTAAAGATGTAAGCCTCATTTTTGATAAAGCCGTCCTT
Source organism: Treponema sp. (assembly GCA_031281025.1). Classification (GTDB taxonomy): domain Bacteria; phylum Spirochaetota; class Spirochaetia; order Treponematales; family Breznakiellaceae; genus WQXQ01. The sequence continues at coordinate 13,097 of JAITFY010000125.1, forward strand.
GAACAAGACCGCGATATTGATGACGAAGCCGTATGGAATATCATCGAAACTCGTGAAGAAGCCCGCAAGGTTTGGGAAATGGAACGTTTTGGACACAATCAGGTTCTTCGTTTCCTTGAACAGCAACGTCAGGCAACCGAACTTCCATTTGGACATCCTGATCGCCAACAGCAGTAATTAGCTAGTTGCTTAAGATAATGCTGTCCGGGAACTTGAGTTTCTTAAACTCTTGTTTCTGAACAGCATTTTTTTTACTTATTATGATTGATACATCAATTAGTTCAAGTATTTCTCCTCCAGATAGAAGTAAGTTAAAATCCGAGTTCGAAAAATACGAGAAAACCCGGCATTTAATTGTCAGTGAATTAGAAGAACAAATTAAAAACATACTTTCGTCAATTGACTCCAATGTAGCTGTCAGTGGAAGGATGAAGAGCTTTACCAGTTACTTTACAAAGTATATCCGGTTATTAAAAGAAGGCCAAAATATACCGTTAATCACAGACCTTATGGGTGTGCGGATTATTTGTCCTTTTATTAATGATCTACAATCTGCAGAAGAAAAAATAAATGGAATGTTCAAAGTTATAGAACGTGAAAAAAAAGGGCACCATAAATTTACAGAATTCGGCTATGAGTCAATGCATCTATTAATTGAAATACCTCAGTCAATTTTAGAAAAACACGGGAATCCTGGAACAAACATTGCAGAAATTCAGATACGAACCATTTTGCAGGATGCCTGGGCCGAAGTTGAACATGAGCTTGTATACAAGGCCGAGTTTAGTCTTTTTAGCGAGTCAATGAAAAGAAAACTAGCTGCGGTAAATGCAAGCCTTACTTTAGCAGACATTATTTTTCAGGATATCAGGGAGCTCCAGCGAAAATTCATAAAAGAAATAGAAATAAGACGTGACAGTTTCTTTTACAAAGTAGAGGAAATCACGGATCATTTTTTACTTACCAATGAATACGAACATACAGAAAAACGTTCCATACACATAGATCCCAGCATGGATAGTATTTACAAAGATCAGGATAATGATAATTTTTCTATAGATCAGTTATTGGTTAATGCATTAACTGCCCATAATCAAAAACGTTTTAATGAAGCAATAAACCTGTACTCCAGGATAATTGAATTAAAGCCAGATCGTGATATTATATGTTCCATTATTTACAAACATCGCGGAATGTTATATTTTGCCTGTTCGCAGTATGAACAGGCAATAGACGATTTTAATTCATCTTTTTCACATGACCCAACCTCTTATAAAGCTGTCTATTACCGGGGTTTGGTAAGATCTGTTTTAGAACAATATTCGCAGGCAATTGATGACTATTCCCTGTCTTTATCAATAAACCCATATCAATCTTTTTGTCTCTTTAGACGCGGGCAGGCTTTTTTCCACTGCGGCGACTATCCAAAAGGGCTCTCTGATTGCGAAAGTTCCCTTGCCCTTGATCCGGATAATGAGTCTGTTATCAGTTTTAAAAAATTAATACTAGAAAAATTAAGCCTATAGTTTTTGATCGAGGAGAGAATCGAACTCCCGACCAGTTGCTTAGAAGGCAACTGCTCTATCCACTGAGCTACTCGACCCTGCTCAGCGCCCATTTAGACGCTGAGGTTTCGATTTTTTTTAATGCTTTTATGCAAACAACAGGGTAAATACCATCGCGAAGAGGGAGACTGTTTCGGCAATACCTATGACCATCATGTAGTTACCAAAGCCTTTTCCTGTCTCGGCAAAAGCATCGGCAGCGCTTGCAGAACACATTGACTGTGTGATGGCAACAATACCAATACAAAGACCTGAACCTACTCCAAGGGCAAATATCATGGCTGGATCAAGAGTACTTGCTGCAAGTGCACCCATTATAATAAAACCATAAATTACGTTAGATAAACAAGTACCTGCAAAAACTACCATAATAAATGGCGCCGGCTTGTTTTGAACATAACACTTTTTATAGGAACCAATAACGGCTGGTCCCCCCAAACCCATTGCAATCGCCGCTCCCAATGCGGAAATACCAAAGCTGCCTGCTACTCCAATCGCACCTAATAATTCCATTTATAACTCCTTATAAATTTATTTTCCCTTTCGTTTTAGTGAAAAAGGATTATATAAATAACCTGACCATTCCATCTCAAGATGGTTGCCAGCGTATTCCAAAAGATTAAGACGCACGCCGTGTACTATTACAGACAACGCAGTCAAAGCAAGATTAAGAGCATGACCTGCTACTAATATCAATACTGTCATTAATAATTGAATAAGGAAACCCACTCCAAATTCTCCAAAACCTTCTGCAGGAAAAGCCATATCATTAAATATTTGCGCAATCATTGCACCTGCAAGCCCTACTGCAAAAAGACGGATATAACTTATTATATCAGAAAAACAACTTATTATTTTTAAGAATAACTGAAAGAAATTACCAAATCCTTTCCCCAAATTTACAAAGAAATTACCGCCGTTTTGTTGTTCAAATACAAGATTAAGAGCCACTCCTGTTATTACCAAGTACAATGCAAATTCTGGAAGTTCAATACCAAGCAGCATATTAAGCACTAAAAAGTAAAGACCTGCCATCATTATAAGAGTGCCAAATTGCGCAACAGCAGAAAGATTTGGAAGCTGTTTTTTTATTCTTTTTGCTCTTGCCCAAACAAGCTGAACTAGTGCTATAGAAAAACATAAAAATTGGATATACCATCGTGTTTTAAATTCATCAACAGGAACTTCTGCAGGCAGTTTAAATATATTTTGCATAAATGCAGGGAATTCCACAACCGGCCCCATATTGTTAAAGGCAGGGAGAATTAACACACGTAAAAAGCCGGGAAGTTCATTATGAGGAATCTGAAACCAAGAACCGTTAATTGCCCCCCAGACTATCGTAGTAAAAGTCAAAATCATTAACAATTTTGCCAAGTCCGGAAATGAGCCGCTTTTCTTTTTTCCGATGATTCCAAGCAGCAATGCAACAGAAAACATAAATAAACCGTATCCGGCATCTCCAAGTATCATTGCAAAGAAAAGACAAAAGAAAATTAAATACGAAGGGCTTATATCAAATTCGCGGTACCCGGGGAAAGTTCCCAGGAAAGAAAACAATGGATGGATAAGCCGCACAAAAGAATTGCTTTTTATCTTTGTCGGGGGCAAATCGTTTTTATCCGGTTCATAAGCCGAAAATGCCCAGTTGTTTTCTTTGGCAGCCTGCTTAATTTTTTCAAGATCATCTTTTGGTACAAAACCGGTTAAATAACTAATACCGCCGCTGGAAGTAATAATTTGGCTATCTACATCTACTTTTTGCATTCCAGCCACAGCTGCTTCAAATTCAAGTTCAGTTTCGATATTTTCCATTTCCTTGTTTAAAGCATTACGGCGGTTGGAAAAACCTTTTAGTTTATCTTCTACTTCCTGTAAAAAAATCTCATTTTGTTCCAATTCCTGTTTAAGTTCACTCAGCCGTTTTTCCGGCAGTTGAAACGGATTTATTCCATTTAATTTTTCGTAGAATACAACAATGCGTACAATCGATTTATCTTTGGATTTTTCGTTTTTTACTTTTATGTATTTTATATCTTTATCCAGCTTTAACAAAACATCTGGTGAAACTTCATAAAAATATACAGGGACTCCGTACGAAATTATGCTTTGAACAATGGAAGGATCAAAATCTCCCCATTCCTGGATACGGGTAACTTCCCTGCCTAAAACTATGTTCTGTTCTTTTAATTTTTTCCGCTGCCTGCCAAAACTTATCATTAAGTCCGGCAAATAAGGCCGCCTGGCAGCGCGAACTGCATTTAACGAAAATGGCACTTCATCTTCTGTACCAAAAATATCCGAAGCACGCCGTCCTCTGTGAATTCCAACAGGTTTTTTACGCATTTCAACCGTCGGCTTTCCATTTTTATCGGCTAAATTAGATGTTCTTTTCTCTGCTTGTTTAGGTAATTTAAATTCACTTATCAAACCTAATGATTCTTCAACTTTTGCCTTGCATTTATGGGCACACGAATTGCTGTCTACAGGTATATCTTTTTTCTCAAGATGAACTACCCCAATTTCGCGTAATTTTTCCAAAGCTTCAACAGATGATTTTTCCTGTACCATAAGGCACACTTTTTTCATTGGTACTATCACGAGGGGTACCTCCTTACACTTTGTTCCAGTCGGGTGAGGTTCATATATTTAATTTACCGCCTTTTCTGTGCCGCTTTTTGCCATTTTACCCCGCACGACAGAAGCTGTCTGCTGATCCCCAAGATAAACCTGTATTTTTTTTATGTTGTTTTTTGCCTCAGGTATTTTGATTTTCTCAAAAAGATTAACTCTTTGGGTAGTTGTCCGCAGTTCTTTATCAAGTCTTTTACGCTGTTCTTCGACAATTTCCGCTTCCAGTTCCAGCAATAACGATTGTTTCATGCTATCAACTGCTTTATCCAGCCAAAGAGGTGTCCTAAAAAGATCGTAGCGGGAAATTTCAAATTCAGCGCCTTTAAAAATAGGGATTGAAACACCTGCAACATTTCCGGTTTCGGTTATAAGGCTTGTAATTTTTAAAATATCATTTGTAAAAACACCGGTTTCACCAAAAACGGCAATCCATACTTTAAAAGATTCATCAAGGTTTTTTCTCATGGCATATAGCTCTTTTAGACGAAGATCTGTATGTCTTATTTCTCCCTGTAATTGCTGTTTTTTAAGCATCAATGTAGGCAGATATCGCTTGAACATTTTAAGAGAATCTTTTTGCTTTTTAAGCTCGTTTTTTGTAAGACGTATCTTAGCCATGAAATTTCCTGTTTACTTTTGGGGCCAAAATTTGTTTATCAATTCTGTTCTTAAGCCTGTTTCTTCCGGAACAAAACAATCAGAAAGAATTTCCCATCCCAAAT
>JAITFY010000025.1 GCA_031281025.1 Treponema sp.
TTTAAATCGTTTTTATAGATAATCATTGGAATAAAAACACAAAGCGTTGTTACTGTAGATGTTGTTATTGCACGTAACATTTCACGGCTTCCCAGAATAGCGGCAATCTGGCTTTTTGCACCCCGTTCGCGGTAACTGTGAACATTTTCCAGAATTACAATTGACGCATCCAGCGTCATACACATTCCCAAAATAAGACCTGTCAATGTCATCAGATTTAAAGTAAAACCAAATATCGACATTGCCATCATTGTAAGCATAATTGATATTGGGATAGAGAACCCGATAATCATTGTAGCTTTTGCATTTCGCAGGAATATTATAAGTATAATCATTGCAAGAGCTGCACCCTGAATTGCATTTGTGTAAACCTGATCCATAGTTGAACGAATCATCGTTGTGTTATCAAAAAGCACTGCAAGTGTTATTCCTGGAGGCAATGTTTCATTAATATCTATAAGAGCTTCCTGAACCCTGTCTGATACATTAATTTGATTACTGCCGCTTTCGCTTGTTATCTGAATATAAACCCCGCTAAGTCCATCAACATAAACTCTGGAAGCATTGTCATTGTGAGCCATAAAAACATCGGCAATATCTTCGATACGAACTACCTGATACCTGTCGGAAACATTTATTGTTCTTACAACAAGTCTTTTTATCTGCTCTATGCTTACCAGTTCTTCCTGTGTCATGATCTGGTATTCACGGGTTCCACGCCGCAGATTTCCGCCAGAGGATAAAACATTCTGGCCTCTTAACGCATTGTTAATATCGTTTAAAGTAAGATTAAATGCGGCAAGACGGTTGAGTGAAACATCAACCCTGACAACCTGAGTTGTGCCTCCTGTTACTTCCGCTGATGCAACACCTTCGATTCTTTCTATGCTTGGCTGAATCTCATCTTCTGCAAATATTCGCAGCATATCTGGCGGGTAATTCCCCCTTACGACAAGACGCATAATCGGCAGGGCGTTCATGTCAAAACGCCGTACTATCGGAGTTGTAACGCCATCGGGCAGTGAATTGACAAGCCTGTTTAAAAGTATCTGAGCGTCATTGATGGCTTTGTCCATGTCCGTACCGTAGGCAAATTCCAGATTTATCCAGCTTGATTCAAACTGTGAGTTACTTGTCATATTTACAAGACCCCTTGATGATGACAGAGCCCGTTCAAGGCGTTCTGTGACATTACGTTCTACATCAGCAGGGCCTGCGCCTGGAAACCTTGTAACTACGGAAAAAACCGGCCTGTCCACCGATGGGTAAAGATCCATAGCAAGATTTGCAATCAACGTCATTGCGATACCAATAAGAAGCGTAAAGAACATGATGATTGTAACAGGACGTTTTACCGAATATTCAATAATACTCATATTCTTTCTCCATCAATCCACAATACGCACAAGATCGCCGTCAGAAATAAAGTTTTGTCCTGCGCTTACAACATTTTCACCTAAACTGACTCCGCTTAAAACTTCGACTAATTCTTCGTTATCAATACCCATAGTAATTTCGCGCCGGTGGGCTATATTATTTTCGTCTACAACAAATACAATCCATGAACCATAAGTGCTTATGACAGAGGTTCTTGGAATTACAGGGATATCAACTCTTCTGTCTGTTACAAGGTTTATTGTCGCAAACATTCCAGCTCTTATACGCGGATCCGGGTTTAAAAATCTAAGGCGAATTCTTAAAGTGCGGCTGACAGGATCAAGAACCGGACTTATCTCGGTTACCTGAGTGTAAAATGTTTCACCGCCGATTGCTTCAAAACGTAAAACAGCACGCATCCCCAAAGTGACCGATGCAACAAAACGTTCTGGAACATGAGTTTCTACAATCAGCGATGAAAGGTCTCCTACCACATAAACAGCCGACTGTGTTGTAAGAGTATCTCCAATACTGAACGGCGTACTCAGTACAGTTCCCGAAATGGTAGATACAACAGGGCTGTGATAAAATACTTCACCAGGCCTTGAAGGATCAATCATTGCTACTATATCACCGCGGTTTACCCTGCTTCCAATTCCAAACCGCATTTCAACAAGCCTTCCGTTCATGGCAGGAAAAATCGTAACCTGGTTATGTGCTAGTATTTCCCCATTAAGTACCACGCTTCTTTCTATGGCGCCTGGTTCTACGGGCGTTATACGAACAGCAGTAGAGCGTCCGCCGCCCCTGCCGCCTTGTGTCTGGTCATCAGAATTTCCAATTTCTATTTCCAGCCAATTTAGCGTGATAAGGGTAACAAACAATACAATCAACGAAATTATCACGATAGTAACAATTCTATTCTTCTTCATCTGAAACTCCAAATGTTTTTATAAGATTTTCCCAGTCGACATTTAACGCTGCCGAAAGGTCTAATATCATATTAAAATACGAAAGCTCCGTTTGCAGCAAACGCTGCCTGACATTTGCCATATTGTTACGGACATCTTCAAGAACAAGAGCTTCTATCCTTCCGCTTAGAAATCCCTGTTCTGTTAACTGATAAGTGCGGCGCGCGACATCAAGGCTGAGTCTGGCTATCAAAATACTGTCCCACGAACCCTGCAGCAATGCCGCAAGAGATCTTATCTGCATCCTTGCCGTTTCTTCTGTCATTTCAAGATCAAGCTTTGCCTTTTCTATCGAGTCTTGAGCTCTGGTAATATCCTGCGCTCTTGAAGTTCCCGTTATCCAGGGATCAATCGGGATATTAAGACGGGCGGTGGCGCTTAATGTATCCCTTAGGGGATCAAAATCAGAACTGCTCCAGTCCACAGACAAGTTTAAACTGGGAGCACGGCTTTGCAAAACTGTCCGCCTATGTATATTTTCCAGTCTTTCAATTTCCTGTTTATTTCTTGTTATATCCGGCCGCAAATGAAGATGTTCCCCGATAAGCATTTCGGCATCAACAATTATTTTAATTATGTCTATTTCGCCTGTTAATGTTATATCATCATTATACGTTATGTCCAGCGTTGCCAAGAATTCTGTCATGTTGTTTTTATAAACGGTTGACGCGGCGCTTAAATCATAACGTGCGTTTTCAAGAGCAAGCCTGCTTTGCATCATGACTAATTCCGTAACAAGACCGCTTTGAAACGATATTAAAGCTCTGGAAAATTGTCTTTGTGCAAGGTTAAGGATTTCTTCCAGCAAAAGAAGGTTGTTTTTTTCGGCAACAAGCGCAAAAAATCTTTTTGTAATCTGGATGGAAAGTTGATTTACCGCATCTTCATATCTTAATAAATTCCCCTGATGCGCCAGCTTGATATTATTTATAATATGGGGAATTCCGGCATTTAATCCAAGGTTAATACCAAAACCAATTCCGTAATTAGCGCCCGGATTATTGGTTTGAAAATCGCTAAAAACATTGGTTCTGTATCCAGCGCTTGCATTGGCGTTTATTGTTGGAAAAATCTCTGACCAAACATTTCTTTCAGAGAAGCTGCCAGAAGTTAGATCAATTTGCTGTTTTTGCAAATTAAGATTATTTTTGATACCCAAGCTTATAGCTTCATCCAACGTAAGCCCAAAAACATGAGAATTTATACTAAAAAACAAAAGAAAACTAAACAAAAAAGGCAAAAATAACAATCTCAGACGCAAAAACCTCCAGTTAGCTTCATTATACTACAAATATATATATTAATAAAGACAGAGAAGTTACATTGATTTTTCGGGCAGATATTTCCAGTAGCGTTTTGGCATCAGTTGGCGTTGTAAACCGGGGTTATTACGTTCTTCGTTATTAATGGTTTGATGGTAATGCTTCCAGAGATTTTCCCATTCATCGCCATTTGCCGAGACCGTAAGGTTTTGGCTTTCGCAGATTTTTTCGTTTAAAACCGTTATCTTGGGATTTTCTGCCGAAATACGGCGAAGGCACAGCCCTCTTTTTTCATCGATAATTGACCAGGGGGTTTCGCCAAAACGTGCTGCAAAAAACTCTGCCAACGCCGGCAATATAAAGTGATCCGGAGCAAATCGTGCGATAAACTCGCCATTTGAATCCGGTGAAAAACGCAATAGCCCCATCATCCTGTGGACTTCGTGAAGTACTTTTCCTGCAGCGTTTAATACCACAAGCGTATTTGGATCTCCGCGATCTTGCGCAGCTCTTTCTGCAGCGCCTCGTTTTTCTTTGGCACTGGCGGCAATTTGCGCTGCGGCTAAAACCTTTTTGCCAAAAGCGTCAATTTCCCTTTCTATTGGCAATTCGCTTAACCACGCATGAAGCGCAGTGTCAAATGCGCTTGATGACAGTTCAAAAAGAGTGCGGTTTTCTTCGTTAAGATACGAACAATCGAATTTTCCCGAAAAATAAACGGCAAGAAAATCGATATCTGTTTTGTCATATTGCCGCGCAGCTGCTTCATATAAATTCATTAGAACTCAAAAAGCGGCAGTTGCAGCCCCGCCCCGTCTATGTCCGAAAGCAGGCGGCGGATACGCGCCGGGTCGTCGGGGCGTTCGATAAAAGCGCCGTTTGCCGTTAAAAAATAGCGGGCGCGTTTTAAGGCCGCCCCCATGCGGTGCAGGTTTTCCATTGATAAACTGCGGCTGCGGCGGGTTTCGATTATGCGGCGCGCTGTTTTTGCGCCAATACCAGGAATTCGCATAAGGGTTTCGTAATCGGCGCGGTTTACTTCGATTGGGAAAAAATCAAGGTTTCTAAGCGCCCATGCAGTTTTTGGATCGATATGCGCATCAAGGTAGGGTTCGTCTGCAGTAAGTATTTCGCCCGCATTAAAGTGGTAAAAACGCAAAAGCCAGTCCGCTTGATAAAGACGGTGTTCCCTCACTAATGGCGGGCCAACAGTTTCCGGTAAACGCGGATCTAAATAACTTTCTGTTTTTTGCGTAACGGAGTTTTCTTCCAAAGGTTTGTATCCGCCCGGATGAAGAAAAGCTGAATAGTATACCCGCTTTAGGGAAAACTTGTTGTACAGGGAGCTGGTTAGGTTGATGATCTGCCTGTCGTCCTCGCCTGTAGCGCCTACGATAAGCTGGGTACTCTGCCCTGCCGGCGCAAACCAGGGGGCTTTGGTTTTTCCCTTTGAGAGAAACAGAGGTTTATTGCGAAGTTCTTCGATTTCGTTATTGATGTCAGAAAAATCGTTCATGGCGCCAAGTATTGCTTTTTTGGTTTTATCCGGCGCAAGACTAACGAGGCTTTTTTCTGTTGGCAGCTCTATGTTGGCACTAAGCCTATCCGCCCATTTTCCGGCTTCACGGATCATTTTTTCGCCTGTTCCGGGAATAATTTTTAGATGAATGTAACCGCCAAAACCCATTTCTGTGCGAAGCGTCTTTGCAGTTTCGGTTAATTTTTCCATAACGATATCGGGGTCTGCAAAAATGCCGGACGAAAGAAAAAGCCCTTCGATATAGTTACGCCGGTAGAATTCGCAAGTGAGCTGCGAAAGTTCCTGCACAGTAAAACTTGCCCTTTTGATGTCGGCGGATGAACGGTTTACACAATAAGCGCAGTCATATTTACACACATTGGAATACAAAACTTTTAAAAGACTTACACAGCGGCCGTCCTGAGTCCAGCTATGACAAACTCCCATAGGAAGGCTCGTACCGAATTTCGCCGCTGTCTTTTTTCCGGTTTGATTGTTAAAACCGCTGCTTCCCGAGGTTGCGCAGGAGGCATCGTATTTAGCAGCGCCGGAGAGAATCGAAATTTTTTCATGCAGATCAGGAAATCCCATACTGTAACTATACAAATGTTTAGGGGTATTGTCAAGACCTAAAAAACAGCAAAATCGAATGCCAAATACGCTTAAAAAAGTTCCCTCTTTCATAAGCTCTTGTTGTAACAAGCGGCAGCCTTGTTAGTTCGCCAATTTCATCACTGATGACAAGATACCCTGCATGATAATTCGCAGGAAGCGGAGCAACTAAATTACCAGTAATAACAATTTCACGATAAAGTTCATTTGCACGATCCAAAGGAGAAGTAAAATCGATAATTTGCCCATAATTATTTGCTATTTGTTCTTTGTTAATTGTTAATTGAACAAAATTCTCCCTTCCCTTCCAAAGCCTTACGTTTTCAAGCTGCCCTGCATCAACGCTGACAGTTTTAAAATTATCAAATGCCCATGAAAG
>JAITFY010000054.1 GCA_031281025.1 Treponema sp.
TCGGTTCATCAAGTCAATATAATGTGGTTAAAGCAACTTTTGATTGCATCAACAGGATGATGGATGCAAAAACAATTTCCAGAAACAGAGGCAAGTCCCTCAATGAGTTGTGGGGGTAAAATAATGAAACAAGTTTCATTTTCGATTTTATTGTGCGGCTATGAAGCCGCACTGAAATTAAGGTTATTAAAATGGCAAAGATAAAAGTAAGCCTTGTACGCAGTACTATCGGTACTCTTCCCCAGCATCGTGCTACAGTCCGTTCTCTGGGACTTCGTAAAATTGGATCCAGCAGGATACACGATGATACTCCTGTTATTCTTGGAATGGTGAGACATGTTTCTCATCTGGTAACCGTTGAAAAAGCCAATACCGAGGTGAAATAATGGCGCACGATTTTAATTTACGCGCTCCAGCGGGCGCAAATAGACAAAAAAAGGTACTAGGCCGCGGTCAAGGTACGGGCAGAGGGACAACTTCTGGTAAAGGGCATAAAGGTCAAAAAGCCCGCTCAGGCGGAGGAGCTTATGTTGGGTTTGAAGGCGGACAGATGCCTTTATACCGCCGGCTTGCCCAGAGAGGATTTTCGAATCATCCGTTTAAGCAGGAATGGCAGATCATCAATCTTGGCGAAATCGAAAAACGTTTTGAAATAGGCGAGACGGTTGATTTTGCTTCACTAAAAAAGAAGAGAGTGATAAAGGGAAGCGCTCCCATTAAAATCCTGGCAAACGGCAATATTTCCAAAAAGCTATCCTTTAAGGTTGATGCAATTTCTGCATCAGCAAAAGAAAAAGTAGAAAAACTTGGAGGCGATGTTACTGTTCTTCAGAGTAAGGGCAAAAACAAAGCAGAAAAAGCAGGCGGAGAATTAAATGGCTAATCCCATAGTTGGAATGTTAAGAACAAAGGAATTGCGTGAACGCATTCTCTTCACTTTTGGAATGCTTGTTGTATTCCGGATTGGCGCGGTGTTTCCAATACCGGGAATTAATGCAAGCGAATTATCCCGCTTTTTTGCAACTCAGGGAACCGGAAACCCAATTGTTGATTATCTAAACTTCTTTGCAGGCGGCGCATTCTCAAACTTCTCGGTATTCATGCTTGGCATTATGCCCTACATTACCATGTCGATTATGATGCAGCTCTTTATGATTGTTTTCCCAAAACTTAAAAAAATATCACAGGAAGACGGCGGTAAAAAGAAAATACAAAAATGGCAGCGCTACGGAACTGTCGGAGTTTGTATAATTCAATCACTTGCAGTTTCTCAGTATGCCAGCCATATCCAGCAGTCAGCAAACATTCTCTACGAAGGTTTGACCATGACTCAATTCAGGCTGATATCGATACTTACAGTTACTACCGGAACTATGTTCCTTATGTGGATTGGTGAACAAATCACAAAGCGCGGGATTGGCAATGGTATTTCGCTTTTGATATACGCAGGTATTGTTGCGCGTCTTCCCGAAGCAATTTTCCAATTATTCAGATTGATGAGGCTTCCACAACAGGAAGGCGGTATTAATCCGGTTTTCGTAATAATTGTTATTGTGATGTTTGTTGGAATTGTAGGTTTGGTAGTTTTTGAGCAGCAAGGACAACGTAAGATTCCTGTTAATTATGCAAAACGTGTTGTAGGCCGGAAAATGTATGGTGCGCAAAACACATACATCCCATTTAAAATTAACCCATCTGGTGTTATTCCTGTAATTTTTGCTTCGTCAATTTTGATGTTCCCCCTGCAAATTGCTGACAGTCTTGGACGGGGCGGTATCGGCTGGCTTGTAGCAGTATCAAACGCTCTTAACCCATTGGGATTTTTATATAACGTTTTGTATGTGCTTTTTATAGTTTTCTTTGCTTATTTTTATACGCAGGTAACTTTAAATCCCGTAGAAATTGCAAGGCAGATTCGGGAAAACGGCGGTTCTATTCCAGGAATAAGGACAGAACGTATCGAAGAACACCTTACCAGAATCCTAAACCGTATTGTGCTTCCCGGTGCATTGTATTTGGCTATGATAGCGGTTACTCCTACTCTTATTCAGTTGGCGTTTAGTATACCTTCTTCGGTTGCTTACATGATGGGCGGAACATCACTTCTTATCATGGTAGGTGTTGGATTGGATACCATGAGCCAGGTTGAAGGATTACTTAAAATGCATCATCATGATGGTTTGGTAAAAAAAGGTAGATTACGCGGAAGGAACTTGTAAAGTATTTATATTTAGGAGATTATAGTAGAATGAAAGTTAGAACCAGCGTGAAGCCCATTTGTGATAAATGCAAGGTGATCAAGCGGAATGGGATTATTCGTATTATTTGCCAAAATCCCAAGCATAAACAAAAACAGGGTTAAAAAGGAGAAAAATAGAACATGGCACGTCTAGTGGGAATTGATCTCCCAAATAAACATGTGAATATCGCATTGACCTACATTTTTGGAATAGGCCGCTCCACTGCGGATAAAATTGTAGAAAAAGCAAAATTGGATCCAATGAGAAAAATTAATGATTTGTCTCAGGAAGAGCTAAATGAGTTAAGGAATATCATTGAAAGTGATTATAAAGTAGAAGGCCGCCTGCGCACCGAAGTTGCGTTAAATATCAAGCGGCTAATGGATATTGGGTGTTACCGTGGTTTAAGGCATCGTAAAGGTTTACCACTACGAGGTCAGCGCACAAGGACTAATGCGCGTACCAGAAAGGGCAAGAAAAAAACCGTTGCCGGCAAGAAGAAGTAGATTGGAGGAATAGGTGGCAGCAGCTGCAAAGAATGTAAAGAAAAAGAAAGAAAAAAAATCTGTATATGAAGGTAATGTCTATATTCAGGCAACCTTCAATAATACGATAGTTACGATTACCGATCTGATGGGAAACACTGTTTCCTGGGCCAGTTCCGGTATGATGCAATTTAGAGGAGCAAAAAAATCGACTCCTTTTGCGGCTCAGTCTGTTACCGAGACTGCCGCTCAAAAGGCGCTTCAGGCAGGTTTGCGTGAAGTGCATGTGTTTGTAAAGGGTCCCGGTATTGGCAGAGAATCTGCGATCCGGCAGCTGGGTGTTATGGGCATCAAGGTAAAATCAATCAGTGATGTTACCCCCATACCTCATAACGGTTGTAGACCCAGAAAAACCAGAAGAATATAAAAAGGGAGAAGGAATATGGCAAGATATACCGGCCCTGTTTGCAGGATGTGCCGTGTTGAACAGAAAAAACTGATGCTAAAAGGCAGCCGTTGCAGAAGCGATAAATGCCCAATAAATAAAAAGCGCGCTGCACCAGGGAAAGATCCAAAATCCCGTCCGGGCAAGCGATCCGATCATGGTTTACAGCTGCGTGAAAAACAGAAACTTAAAAGAGTTTATGGTATGCTGGAAAAGCAATTTAGTCTTTTCTTTGAACGGGCAAAACGTATGCCCGGTATTACCGGCGAAAATCTTTTTGTTTTGCTGGAGAGGCGGCTGGATAATGTTGTTTACCGTTTGCGTTTTGCTTCGTCCAGGAGTCAGGCACGTCAGCTCGTTTTGCATGGTCATGTACGTGTTAATGACAAAAAAATAAATATACCTTCCTATATTGTAAATCCAGAAGATGAAATAAGCATTGTGGAAGGAAGCAGAAAATTGACTGTTATCAGGGATGCTTTAAAAGAATATACAAAGTCCGGCGTTATGCCCTGGCTTAGTGTTGATCCTGATAATGTAAAAGGAAAGTTCCTTGCGTCCCCTCGCCGCAGCGATATTACAGACCTTGGTGATATTAAGGAACAGATGATTATTGAGTTGTATTCAAAATAGGAGAGATTGATGGCCCGTAAAAACCTTATGCAAGGAATAAAACGCCCTAAAAGTTTTACATTTGAGCATGGTGAACTCAGTCAAAATTATGGTAGATTTATAGCTTCTCCGTTTGAACCGGGCTTTGGTACAACGGTTGGCAACACTATACGCAGAGTTCTTCTTTCTTCGATTCAGGGATATGCCATTACTGCAGTAAAGATAGAATCCATTGATGCAGATGGAACGGTTCATAATGTATCCAGCGAATTCGAAATGATCCCGAATATTATCGAAGATACTCTGGAGGTTATTAACAACCTTAAACAGATTCGTCTTAAATTGCCCGAAGACATCGAACAAAATGTTCTGCTTTTTGAATGGTCGGGTAAACGTGAAATAAAAAGCGATGATCTTGCCCGCCCGGACTTGGAAATACTTTCGACAGGCCAGCATATAATGACCTTAATGGACAATGCAAGTGTCCGGTTTGAGATTCAGATTGATCTTGGCCGGGGATACATGCCGTCAGAGGTTAACGAGCGTTATATCGAAGTGATCAATACAATTCCCGTAGACGCAATTTTCTCACCTGTTATAAAAGTAAAGTTTAACGTTGAGTCGGCTCGAGTTGGACAGCGCAGCGATTATGATAAACTGGTTTTAGAAATATGGACAGATGGTACAATAAGGCCGGAAGATGCTCTTGCCGAAGCAGCCAAAATTGCAAAAGATCATTTTTCTGTATTTATAAATTTTGACGAGAATAATCAGGGAATCGAAGTAGACCTTGATGACGAAAATGATCATATCCGGAAAATTCTTAACACTCCAGTTGAAGAACTTGAACTTTCTGTACGTTCTTCAAATTGTTTAAAGAATGCAAATATTAAAACGATTGGTGAACTTACGCGGAAAACAGAAGACGATATCGCCAGAACGCGTAATTTTGGCAAAAAATCGCTTCAGGAGATCAAGGAAAAACTTAAAGAATGGAACTTGAGTCTTGGTATCACTGATTTGAATCTACTCAAGAATGCCCGCAGTATGGAAACCAAAGTAAAGGAAGCTGAAAATGAAGCATAGGATGGGATTTAATCCCCTTGGAATGATGTCGGCGCATCGCAAGGCAATGCGCCGGAATATGGTTACAAGCCTGTTCAGAATGGAACGTATCAGGACAACCAAAGCAAAAGCGCTGGAAATTCGCAGAGCAGCAGAGAAGATGATCACTCGTGCAAAAAATGACACTGTTCATAACCGGAGGATTGTTTCCAGCCGTCTTTTTGATGAAGCTATTGTAGCAAAACTTTTTACTACGATTGCTCCCAGAATGAAGGAACGTAATGGCGGTTATACACGCATTATAAAATTGGGTGAACGCAAGGGAGATGCAGCGGAAATCGTTATTTTAGAACTTGTTGATTACAAACTTGATACAGGGGAGAAAAAGAAATCCAAGAAGGATGGCGCAAAGTCCGAGGACAAATCCTCGGATAAATCAAAAGAAAAATCCAGGACTGCAAAGGGGAAATAGATGTCTAAAAATCACAGAGGTAAAGGAATTAGGGATCAATTTGCACGCGGTCGCGGCGAATGTCCAGTCTGTAAAAAAACCAATATTAAAATACTTTATGAACAGGAAGCTCAAGGGCAGAAGTTTAAGATTTGCAAAACATGTAGAGCTGCAATTAAAAATAACAAAAAAAGCCTTCCTTTAGCAGAAGCTAAAGAAGAAGTGGATAGTTCAACTGAATAAGCTGCATCATTTTATGATGAGTTTATTTTGTAATTGACAAATTCAAAAAATCTGTTTATAGTAATATAATATGGGAGTAGTTACTAGCCAGAAGATAACTAGTTATTATGAACGCTTTAAAGATATTTCCGTAACCTTTACCAAGGAAATTATTCAGGTCACAGGTCTCTTAACTCAGCAAATCCATTTAAAATGCGGTAATGACTTTTGGCCCTGTGTTGTTTATTCCGCTTCGTTTCAAAATGCCAGAGTTGTTGCCAATGTAAAAACCGGTTTGCTTGGTAAACTTCAGACTGCCAATAATATTGCAAGTCTTCGTTTTAGTTTTAAACCTCCCGGAGAAACAAATGCAGTAACATTTTTTGTGGCAGCAAAAGTTATTGCAAACGGACCATACGGCAATTCACAGGATGTAAATATTTTTACGCTTCAGTTTTCCAATCGCCCGCCGGATGACTTTATCGAAATTGTCGGGCGTGTTCTTGATGCCAATGTTAATTCTGCAAAACGTAAAGAAGAACGTATTCCTTTAACACAGGATAATTTACGAAGATTAAATATTTTATCAAGCGAAAGTGCGGTTTTTATAGAAAAAGTTCCACGACGTTGCATTTTAAGAGATATTTCTTTTTCCGGCTGTAAATTAATTATGCTGGGTGTGGCAAAATTTCTTATGGACAAGGATGGCGCAGTACGCATTGATTTTAACGATCCAAGAGAATCGTTCCTTGTAAATGGAAAATTTATCCGCGCAGAAAATGTAGAAGGCAAACGGGAAATGGTAGCATTGGGTTTAAACTTTAACGAAAATGAAGTTCCTATGGGTTATAAAATCCGCTTAAACGAAATGCTTACATCAACAAGAGCTGATTACCGTCAAAGCGCTGTGGAAGAACCAGCAGATAAAAAAGCCGCAAAATAGTTCCAGTTTAGCCGGGAAGCGCTAAAACCAGCACTTCTTCGAATTTTTCCACTGCATGAAACTCTATTCCCTTTTTAACATGATCCGGGATTTCATCAAGATCGCGTTCGTTTTGCTTGGGGAAAATTATGTGTTTTGACTTATTGCGGCGGGCAGCAATTGTTTTTTCCTTTAGGCCGCCGATTCCCAGTACAATACCGGTAAGGGAAAGCTCCCCTGTCATTGCGATTTTTGGGGTAACTGTCTTTTGACGCATAAGTGAAAGAAGTGCAATTGCCATAGTGATACCGGCAGAGGGGCCGTCTTTGGGCGTTGCTCCTTCTGGAATATGCAAGTGAATGTGGTTTTTTTCAAACCACTCCTTTTCAATTTCGTAACGTTCAATTGCAAGTTTGCGCGAAACTGTCATTGCAATGGCTGCACTTTCTTTCATTGTATCGCCCAACTTGCCCGTAACGGTAAACCCCTCAGAACCGGGTACAGAGGTTGCTTCGATTACAAGCGTATCACCGCCCAAGTTTGTCCATGCAAGGCCTACAGACATTCCGGGTTTGTCGGCTGTTTTGTATTCGCCTTCGCGAAAAATTGGTTTACCCAGCTGCTTTTCTACAAATTTTTTATCGATATTAAAATGCAAAGGTTTAACATTATCCAGTTCTTTTTCTTCTGTATCTACAATTTGTTTTGCAAGTTTCCGGTGAATTTTATCAAGGTTTTTTTCAAAATTACGCACCCCCGATTCGCGCGCATAGGCATTTGCAATATACAAAAGACTGTCCTTTGTGTATTTAACATTACTCTTTTTTAGACCGTTGTTTTTTAAACTTTTTGGCACAAGATAATGTTTTGCAATTTCCAGTTTTTCTGTATCGATGTATCCGGGAAGCTGAATAATTTCCATTCTGTCAACAAGCGCAACAGGAATTGTATCCAATGTGTTTGCTGTAACTATAAAAAATACATGAGATACATCAAACGGCAAATCAAGATAATGATCCCTAAATGTTATGTTTTGTTCTGGATCAAGAACTTCCAATAGGGCGCTTGCAGGATCTCCGTGATGACTTGCACCCATTTTGTCTATTTCGTCGATCATGAATACCGGGTCTTTTGTTTTTACGATTTTTAATCCCTGAATAATTTTCCCCGGTAAAGCGCCGATGTATGTACGCCTATGCCCTTTTATTTCGGCTTCATCCCTCATGCCGCCGACAGAAAACCGGAAAAACTGTTTGCCAAGCGCACGTGCAATTGATTTGCCCACAGAGGTTTTTCCTACACCGGGCGGCCCTGCAAGGCAAATTATCGAGCCCTTTGTGTCTTTACGCAGTTTTCTTACGGCAAGGTATTCGACAATTCGTAATTTTACGTCTTTAAGCCCGTAATGATCGGCTTCAAGAATCTCCTGGGCTTTTTTTAGTTCAAAGTTTTCCGGTTCTGGAGTATTCCAGGGCAGGGAGGCAATTACATCAAGGTAATTGCGTGTAACGGTAAATTCTGCGGAGTTTGGCTCCATAAGGGAGAATTTTTCCATTTCTTGATCGATTGTTTCTTTTATTTCGCCTTCAAACTTAAAAGCGTCAAATTTTTCTTTTAAACGCTGGAAGTCGGAACTTTTTGCATCGGTTGTCATACCAAGTTCTGTTTTTATTGCTTTAAGTTCTTCCTTTAAAAAATAATCCCGCTGGGATTTTTCGATTTTTTCGTTTATTTCTCTTTGGATTTTTTTCTGAATCCGTAAAAGTTCCTGTTCTTTTTTAATAAATACAAGAACCTGCTCCATGCGTTTTCTTACATTCAGGATTTCCAGAATTTTTTGCATTTCTACTTTGTCAATGTTAAGTATGCTTGCAATAAAATCTGCGATCTTCCCTGGATGATCTATATTGATCATATTAAGGCGCATTTCTTCGGAAAACAACGGATTGTTTTCGCTTATTTGTTTCATTTCGGAAATTAATGCACGGGTTAATGCTTTTACTTCGCTTGTGTTATCTTCTTCGTCTTCCAGATACTCAACTGCGGCAACAATTGGGTTGGATGGATGAAGCGTTTTTTTAATTTTAAAACGCTTTAGTGTAGAAATAAATATGTTTACTCCGCCGTCCGGCAAATTGATTTTTTTAACGATCTTTGCCGCTGTTCCTATTTTATATAAATCTGTAATGGCCGGCGTATCGGTTTCGTTTAACAGCATTATAAGCCCGATAAGCCCGTCTCCGGAATACGCATCTTCTACAATCTTTACATCTGTAAGGTTACCGATCATGATAGGCGTAAAAATGCCTGGAAAAATAGGCCGCCCCAAAAGCGCCACCAACGGCAATTTATTGGGAAGAAGCTGGTCTATTGGAATAATACTTTGCTCTGACATAAGATTTCTGTTTTTCTTTTCTCGCAGAGCCGCGAAGGCGCAGAGGACGCAGAGCTTTTGTTTGAAATATTAATTTTCTTCATCATAATCTATCTAATTAAAATAATTAAATTTTAATTATTGTTAAATATATCGAACAACAACTCTGCGCTCTCTGCGTCTCCGCGTCTCTGCGAGAGATTAATTAAATCAGCCCTTTATATTGTAAAACGCTTTTTTGCCTGCGTATTCGCTGATACCCATAAGTTCATCTTCGATTCTCATGAGTTGATTGTACTTGCAGACACGGTCTGTGCGGCTCATTGAACCGGTTTTGATCTGACCGGTTT